>JBDTNP010000215.1:0-3291 GCA_039933695.1 Betaproteobacteria bacterium
CAGCAGCATGATCTCCACCGCACTTGCATGCGACGGGCCTGCGCCGAGCCGAGATATCGCTTGGACAGAGGTATCGGCCGGGATTGCGCTGTAGCAATCGTCATTCATTCGACTCGCATGCACTTCGGACGCTGTATCAAGCTGCGCGGCTGATCCAGAAAAAGTGTGCGGCATAGAGTCCATTGATGATCTCCTCCTGGGCTCGGCAGCTCAAGCCATCTTCCTGCGAATACATCGGCTCCCATTCAGTCTCGCGCAGCAGCACGCCGGTCATATACCCTTCGCACCACGCGCTCGCTTCCGGCGGCGCCTTGTCGCCTTTCGCGTTGTCTTCGCTGTGGTATAGCAGCGGCTTGAAGCGGGTCGGCGATTCGCGCAAGGTTCGCGCGATGCTGTTCTGCACGCGCAGCACCAGCGACAGTATCCGGCTCGCCTGCTCGTTGTCGGCAAAGACCGGCGAGACGCTGCGCTGGCTGTCGCTCCAGACGACCGGCAGCCATTCGGACGGCTGGATCATCTCGGGACCGCTGACGATCGCGGTCAGAAAGCCGTCGAGCATTTCCAGGTCCATGCAGTCCTGCGGTACGCCGTTCGACGCCAAAAAGGCCTCGAGCTCGTCGTAGTCGGCATCGGCCAGCGGTTCGTCGAGCTTGGCGGGCTCAGTCATGGTGGGCTCGTTTGCGCATCGGGCCGTCATGATCCTCCCTGGAGAGGCAGAATGCAAATGCGCTCATGCGCGTTCCCCTCATGCGAGTTGCTGCCAGCGGCGAACGCGCAGCGCATCCGCGGCATTGAGCGCCGCGGCGAACAGCAGCACGGCGCCGGCCTGATGCGCGGCGGCGAGCGGGAGAGGCACGACCAGCAACAGCGTCGCGATGCCCAGCGCAAACTGCAATAGCAGCGCCGCCAGCAGCAGGTCGGCCGCCAGTTTGACGCGCCGCGAGGCTTGCGGACGCACTAGAAACCAGAAAACGGGGACCAGCAGTCCGAGGAGCCAGGCGATCGCGCGATGATCGAACTGCACGGTCGCCATGTTGTCGGCAAAATTGCGATACCAGGGCGCAAGCGACAGGATCTCCGGCGGCACGACCCGGCCGTTCATCAGCGGAAAGGTGTTGTAGGCGAAGCCGGCGCGGATTCCCGCGACCAGGCTGCCCGCCAGCGCCTGCACGAACACCAGCGCGACGATCAGCAGTGCAAAGCGCTGGAGCCTTGCAGCGCGTTGCTTCGCTGCGGCGCGCGGCGCTTCGGACAAAGGGCGCAGCAGCGACAGCGCCAGCCAGAACATGGCCGCGAAAATCAGCAGCGCAAGGCCGAGATGCGCGGCCAACCGGAGCTGCGACACGCGCGGGTCGTCGACCAGGCCGCTTTGCACCATGTACCAGCCGAGCGCGCCCTGCAGGCCGCCGAGCGCAAGGATCGCAAGCAGCGGTGCCGCGAGTCCCGGGGGCAGTCTCCTCCTCAGGACAAACCATGCGAGCGGCAACGCAAACGCCGCACCGACGACGCGACCGAGCAACCGGTGCGCGTATTCCCACCAGAATATCGACTTGAATGCGTCGAGACTCATTCCCTTGTTCACCTGACGGTATTCGGGGGTTGCCTGGTATCTGACGAAGGCTTCGTCCCACTGCGTTGCCGAAAGCGGCGGCAGCGTGCCGACGATCGGCTGCCATTCGGTGATCGACAGCCCCGAATGGGTGAGCCGGGTCACACCGCCGACGACGACGATCGCAAAGACCAGCGCAGAACAGACCAGAAGCCAGACCCCCACGGCTTGCGGCGCTCGGCGATCGGGCTCGCGCGAAGCCGCGGATGCAGAAAGAACCGTCGATCGGGTTGGGTTCATCGCGCGATTCTACCGGTACTGGCGAGGTCGACGGCAGCGCGCGCCGGCGAGCGCGCGTCGGCGCCGGCGGTCGGTCAATCGCGCCGCGCTTATCAGCGGACGGTATGCGGATGCATCGCCCCGGCCGCCATGCTCTCGACGACGACGCTGACTTCGATCGATCCGGCCTTTTCGAATCCCAGCGTCAGCGGAAAGGTATCGCCCGCGTGCAGCGGTCGCTTGAGGTCGGTGAGCATCACGTGGTAAGCGCCGGGCTGCAGCACCAGCCTGTCGCCGGGCTTGACGTCGAGACCCGCGACGGCGCGCATGCGCATCACGCCGGCGTCCATCACCATCTGATGCAATCCGGCGCTGCCGGCGACCGGTGTCGATACGGTGAGCAGCCGATCGGTCCGGTCGCCGTTGTTTTCGATGCTCAAGTAAACGCCGCCGGAGCGCGCGCCCGGAGGCGTGGCGCGGGCAAACGGATGGTCGATGTGCAGTGTGCGCAACCGATAGTCGTGCGCCCATGTGCCGCCTGCGGCAGCGATCGCGGCGACGGCCGCGATGGCCAGGATTCTCGTCATGACGTCCTCGTTGGATACGACCACGATTGGTTGCGCCGGCGGCGGGCCGCACGCGCGATTGGCCGCAAGCCGCGACCGATGTGCCGGCCGCGGTCGATGCGGGCTTACGAGAGGGCCGAGGGAGGGCCGCGCTGCGGCGGCAGCAGCGCCGGCTGCGCTGCGATAACGGCGCGAGGCGCACCCGTCGGCGCGCGGTCGAGCGAGCGCGGAGTCACGACGAACGGCGTCGCCGCAGGCGGGATCGCCACGACGGCGAACACGCCCAGACACGATGGGCAATGCGAATGCGGCGCGTGGCCCGGTGGCGGCGCAGGAACGCCGGAAGTCGCCGGCACGACGTCGCCGGAGCGAGCGTCAGCGCGCGTCGCCGCAGAGCAGTAATCGCTCGACTCGGCGGCCGGACGGGCTGCATAGGCGCCGGCTGGCGCGAGCAGATGCATCGCCAGTGTGACGAACGTAACTGCGAGCCGGCAGCGGCGCTTCATTGCGGCGATTCTACACCGCGTCCCGGCGGGCGGTGCCGAACGAACATGGAACACCCGTCTTTCGTGATATCGCCCATTGACACTTCGCCGGACGAAGCGTTGAATGCGGTCTGACCACCTTACCAGATGGTTCGTTATCGTACCGGCGGCCACCCCGCAAACCGGGGCGTCGGCGCGCTTAAGACCACAAAACCCGTTGGAGGAGCAAATGTCAGTATTCATCCGCGCGCTCGCGCGTTGCGTGGCCGTGTTGGGCCTCGCGCTGTCGTTCCATGCCGTTGCACAGCAGCCGATCACGCTCCATGGCGCCGTTCAGTTCGACGACACCCATCCGTTCACCAAGTCGCTGGTGCGCTTCGAGGAGCTGGTCAAGAAGTATTACGGCAAGCCG
>JBDTNP010000216.1:0-12969 GCA_039933695.1 Betaproteobacteria bacterium
TCGGCTTCATCATGCTGATGGGCCTCGTCACCAAGAACGCGATCCTGCTCGTCGACTTCGCCAACCGCGCGCGCCGGGCCGGCGCTTCGCTGCACGACGCGCTGCTCACCGCGGGACAGGTCCGCCTGCGGCCCATCATGATGACGACGGCGGCGATGATTTTCGGCATGATGCCGCTCGCTCTGGGCCTCGGTGAGAGTGGAGAGACGCAGGCTCCGATGGGCCGTGCGATCATCGGCGGAGTGCTGACTTCGACGCTGCTCACGCTCGTTGTCGTGCCGGTCATCTACACGTACTTGGACCGGCTCACCGAATGGCGTCTCGCCCGGAAGGCGCGGCACGCCGCGCGCATCGCCCGAGCGGACGCGCCTGCTCCGGGCGATTGACATGAGATAATGCGCGGCGCCGCGAGGGCGCCGCGTGTTGTGCGACCGGTCGTGACAGCATCGCGAGGAGACTGGATGGATTTCGAGCAGGCGCGGTTCAACATGGTCGAGCAGCAGATCCGCACCTGGGACGTGCTCGACCAGCGTGTCCTGGACCTGCTGTTCGAAGTGCGACGCGAGGACTTCGTGCCGCCCGCGCATCGCACGCTGGCCTTCGCGGATCTCGAAATTCCGCTCGGTGAAGGCGAGCGCATGTGGCCGCCGAAACTCGAGGCGCGCGTCGTGCAGGCACTCGAGCTCGATCGCAACGACGCCGTGCTCGAAGTCGGCACCGGCAGCGGCTATCTGACGGCGATGCTCGCGCGCTGTTGCGTCGCGGTGACCAGCGTGGAGATCATCGCGAGATTTTCAGCCGAGGCGGCCGGCAAATTGGCCCGCGCCGGCATCGTCAATGCGCGCCTGGAGGTTGGCGACGGCGCACGCGGATGGGGCGATCGGCAATACGACGCGATCGTGCTTACCGGTTCGACGCCCGTCCTGCCCGATTCGTGGCTGCAGCAGCTGAAACCCGGTGGCCGGCTGTTCGCCGTCGTCGGTGATCCTCCGGTGATGACCGCACGGCTGATCCACTCGACGGCGCCGGGCGCATTCCCGACCGAGGACCTTTTCGAGACGGTCATCGCGCCCTTGCGCAATGCCGCGCAGCCGGCGCGCTTTGTGTTTTGAATCCATGCGGGCAGCAGCAGCGCCCCGCGCGCGGGCCGCGCCCCGACCTTATCCTCGACCGACTGACTGGACCGCTACGATGGTGAAAAGATTGCTTGCGATCGCGCTCGGGGCTGCCTGCAGCGGCGCGCTTTCCCCCGCCGCTGCCGATGACCTGCTGCAGATCTATCGCGACGCTCTGGCCAACGATCCGGTGCTCGGGTCGGCGCGGGCGAGCTGGGCGGCGACGCAGGAAAACGTTCCGCAGGCCCTGGCCGGCCTGCTGCCGGCCGTCGGTCTTGCGGCCAACGCGACCGAGTCGGACTTTTACGAAAAGATCCACGTCGACCCCGCGCAAAAAGTCCGCGAACGGTTCCCGCAGCTGAACTATGCGGTGTCGGCGAGCCAGCCGCTGTACCGGGCGCAGAACTCGATCGCGCTCGCCCAGGCGAAACAGCAGGTCGGGCAGAGCGACTTCGTGCTGTCGTCGGCGCAACAGGATCTGATTGTCCGCGTCACCCAGGCCTATTTCGACGTGCTGCTCGCGCGGTTCAACATCGAGCTGACCGAGAGCCAGAAGGCCGCAGTAAGCGAGAACCTGGCGCAGGCGAAGCGCAATTTCGAGGTCGGGACCGCAACGATCACCGACACCAACGACGCGCAGGCCAAGTACGACCAGATCGTCGCGCAGGAGATCGCGGCGCGTACCGATCTCGACAACAAGCTGGCGGCGCTGCGCGCCATCGTCGGACACTTCCCCACCGAGCTCCGACGCTTCGGCGACAAATTCGACCCGCACCTGCCGTCCCCGAATGCGCTCGAGCCTTGGGTCGAGCAGGCGCTGAGCCAGAATCTCCAGGTGCGCATCGCGCAGGCGAACTTCGACATCGCCACTCTCGAAGTCGATCGGCAAAAGGCCGCCCACTACCCGACGATCGACCTCGTCGCCAGCATCAACCAGGGGTACGCCGGCGGCTCCGCGTCGACGTCGTCGGTTTCGTCGGCCGCCTTCGACTCGCGCCTGGCGCAGATCGGCGTGCAGCTCAACGTGCCGCTATACCAGGGCGGCGCGATCGACTCGCGCGTGCGGCAGGCGATCGCCAACCGCGACCGCGCGCGACAGGACCTGGAAACCGCGCGCCGGAGCGCACAGTTGCTGGCGCAGACCTCGTTTTCGGGGGTGACCAGCGGCGTCGCGCAGGTCAAGGCGTTCGAGCAGGCGCTCGCCTCGGCGCAGGTTTCGTACGACTCCAACAAGCTCGGGCTGGAGGTCGGGGTGCGCACGAATCTCGACGTCCTCAACCAGCAGCAGCAGGTGTTCCAGACGCGATTCAACCTGACGCAATCCTATTTCAATTTTCTGATCAACCGGCTCAAGCTCAAGCAGGCGGTCGGCACGCTGACCGAGGCCGACGTCGAGCAGATCAACCGCGATCTGCGCGTTTAAGGCGCCGACCGCCTGGCGGCCTCGAGCTGAGGCGCGAGCCACGACCACAAGCGATCGGCGGCGCCCTGATGCGCCGCGTGAAAGGCGCGCGCCGCCGCACCCATCGCCTGGCGCCGTGCCGGGTCCGACAGGATCGCGCGCACGGCCGCGATCAGCGCATCGGCGTCGGCGACGATCTCGCCTGCTCCGGCCGCGACCGCGCCGGCGGTCGCTTCGGCGAAATTGAAGCTGTGCGGCCCGATCAGCACCGGCACGCCGAGTGCCAGCGGCTCGATCAGATTCTGGCCGCCCAGCGGTAACAGGCTTCCGCCGACAAAAGCCAGATCGGCCGCCGCGTAGTACGACAACAGCTCGCCCATCGAATCGCCCAGGACGATGCGCACATCGTCCGGCACCTGGCCGTTGTCGCTGCGTCGCGCGAACGGGACGCCGCGCTCGCGCAACAGGTCGGCGACGGCGGCAAAACGCTGCGGATGCCGCGGGACGATGACCAGCAGCGTTTCCGGCGGCAGCGGTGTGCGCGCCAGCGCGTCGAGCAGCAGCGCCTCCTCGCCTTCACGCGTGCTCGCCGCGATCCACACCCTGCGGGTCGAACCGAAACGCGATGCGAATACGGCGCCGAGCGCGCGGGCGGCGTCGGGAACCGTGATATCGAATTTGAGATTGCCGGTCACCACCGTCTTGCGCGCACCGAGCGCCGCCAGTCGAGCCTCGTCGCCGCCCGACTGTGCGGCGACGCCCGCAAGCCGCATCAGCATCGGCCGGGTCAGCGCCGCATAGCGCCGGTATCCGGCGGCGGAACGCTCCGACAGTCGTGCGTTGACCAGGTAAACGGGGATATGCCGCGCAGCGGCGTGCGCGATCAAGTTGGGCCACAGCTCGGTTTCCAGCAGAAACCCGCCAGCCGGACGAAAGTGAGCGAGAAAAGCATCGACGGCAAACGGCAGGTCGTACGGCAACCAGGCCTGCGTGACGGTGTCGCCATAGAGGGCGCGGCCGGTGTCGCGGCCGGTCGCGGTCATGTGCGTCAGCACGACGGCCATATCGGGATAGGCGCGGCGCAGATGCTCGAGCAACGGCAGCGCAGCCCGCGTTTCTCCGACCGACACGGCGTGCACCCACCAGACGTTCGACGATGGCGGCACGGCGCGATAGCGGCCGAAGCGTTCGCCCCACGCACGCCGGTAGCCGGGCTCGCGGCGCCCGCGCCACCACAGCCGCAGCGGCAGGAACGGCAGCAGTGCCGTGCCGGCAAGGGTGTACAGCGCGCGTGCGAAGTCCATCAGCAGTCCGGCAGGGTGCGGAGCAACGCGCCGACGGCGGCGATGACTTCGGGCGGCGCGGGAACGGTACCCATTCCACCCAGATCGCGGCAATGCGGACCGGCGCGCGCAACGCCGGCAAGCCGCGGATCGGTCGCGACGAACAGCGCAACCGTCGGCGCGCCCAACGCCGCTGCCAGATGAACGAGACCGGTGTCGACGCCGCAAACGACTTCGGCGCGGGCCAGCAGCGCGGCGATTTCGGGCAGCTCGCGTCGCGCGCCAACGGTTGCGCCTGCAATACCCTCGGCAAGCCGGCCGCTGCGCTCGGCTTCGTCGCTGCTACCCCACGGCAGCAGCACGGCGAGGCCCGCCTGCGTGAAGTGCGCGATCAAACCGCGCCAGTGCGCTTCGGGCCAAAGCTTGTCGGCACGGCTGCTCGCATGCACGAAGACCGCATACGGCGTCTCCGGCGCGGCGATCAGAGGCGGCGGGACGAGGTCGAAGTGCGGCGGTCCGTCGAGCGGGTAGCCGAACGCGGCCGCGGCGAGCTGCCGGCAGCGGTCGATCAGATGCTGCGCCGGATCGATCCGGTAGCGGCGACGATAGCTCAAGCTCGCCGCGGGCTCGCGGATGCTGGCGCGGTCAGGTCCATGCACCGGCCCGCGCGCGAGCCAGGCCAGCAGCGCGCCTTTGACCTGCTCTTGCAGATCGAGCACCAGATCGTAACGATCGCGGATCAGCGCGCGGCGGAAAGCCGCGGCTTCGCGCCAGGTGTCGCGGTCGAGGACCCTGTGCCGCCAGCGACGCAGCGCGACCGGGACGACGCGGTCGACACCGCGATGCATCGCAAGCAGCAGAGCAAAAGCTTCCTCGGCGACCCAGTCGACCGCGATGTCGGGACGATGTCGCCGGATGTCGTGCACGATAGGCAAGGCATGCACGATGTCGCCGAGCGACGAGGGCCTGATGATCAGCACGCGACTCACCGATACCTCGCGAGGATCGCGGCGGACGATGCCGCCGCTGCATTGCTTGTGGCCGGCCGGCGGATGACTTGCCGGTGCGTTGCACGTAGAATGGGCCGCGCCCTCCGTCGCATGTCGCATCGGAGACTCTTCTGCCCCGACGCCCGACGCGTTGTCCGATCTTCAGCCGCGCCTGCCCTTGCCTGAATTGAGCCTCGTGGTGATCACGCGCGACGCCGGTGCGCAGCTTGCTGCTTGCCTCGATTCCGTGCGCTTTGCTGCGGAGACGCTGGTCCTCGATTCCGGCAGCCGGGATGATACCGTAGAAATCGCCCGCGCCCGCGGCGCACGCGTGATCGAGCAGCCATGGCTCGGATTCGGCCCGCAGCGGCGCCACGCGGTGGGAGAGGCCGCGCACGACTGGGTGCTGTGCCTGGATGCCGACGAGCGCCTCTCGCCGGAGCTTGCGATCGCCATCGTTGCGGCCTTGCGCGAGCCGCGCCATGCCGCGTTCGAGATGGCGCGGCGCAACCGCTTTTTCGGACGCTGGCTGCGTCACGGCGAAGGCTATCCAGACTGGACGGTTCGCCTGTTCGACCGCCGCCGCGCGCGCTGGACCGAAGATGTCGTCCATGAGCACGTCGTTGCCGACGGCCCGGTCGGGCGCCTCGACGGCGACCTGCTGCACGCGTCGGCCGAGTCGCTCGATGCCTATCTCGCCAAGCAGAATCGCTATTCGACGCTCCAGGCCGAGGCCATGCACGCGCGCGGCGAGCATTTCTCCTGGGTGCGGCTGGTCGGCTCGCCTCTCGTGCGGTTCTTCCGCTTTTATCTGTTGCGCGCCGGTTTTCTCGACGGCTCGGCAGGTCTGGTCCACATCGCGATCGGTTGTTTCACCAGCTTCTGCAAGTATGCCAAGCTGCGGGCGCTGGAGCGGCCGGCGGATCGATGAAGGTCCTTGTCACCGGCGCCGCCGGCTTTGCCTCCGGCCACTCGCGCCCGAGGCGCTCGCTTAACCCGCTGCGCGGGTTAGCCTTCGCCGAAACCGGCGGCCGCATTAGGGCGCGATGAAAATCCTTGTCACCGGGGCCGCCGGTTTTATCGGCATGCATCTCGCGCTGCGGCTGGCGCGCGACGGCGCCGACGTCGTCGGCGTAGACAACTTCGATCCGTATTACGACGTCGCGCTGAAGCACGCGCGAGCGGATCAGCTGGCGCGCGCGGGGGTGCGGTGCGTCGAGCTTGACCTGGCCGATCACGCGGCGACGGCGGCGTTGTTTCGCGACGGCCGATACACGCACGTCGCGCATCTGGCCGCACAGCCCGGTGTTCGTTATTCGCTAAGGAATCCGGCAGCCTACATCCGCAACAACATCGATGCGTTCGCCTCGGTCATCGAGGCATGCCGCCACGCCGGCGTCGACCACCTGGTATACGCGTCGAGCTCGAGCGTGTACGGCGCCAACCACACGCTGCCGTATTCCGAGGACCAGAATGTCGACCATCCGGTGAGCCTCTACGCGGCAACCAAGAAGGCCGACGAGCTGATCGCCCACAGCTACAGCCATTTGTACCGGCTGCCGACGACCGGCTTGCGTTTCTTCACCGTCTACGGCCCGTGGGGCCGGCCCGACATGGCGGCCGCGCTGTTCACACGCGCGATCGTCGATGGCACGCCGATCAAGGTGTTCAATTTCGGCCGGATGCGCCGCGACTTCACCTACATCGACGACGTCGTCGAAGGCGTCGTGCGCGTACTCTCGCTCGCACCCGGAGCCGCCGACGCCGATGCCGCGCCTTACGCGATCTACAACATCGGGAATCATACGGCGATCGATCTGGAATCGTTCATCGTCGAGCTGGAGCGATTGCTCGGCAAGCGCGCGATCCGCGAATACCTGCCGCCGCAGCCGGGCGACGTGCCGGCGACGTTCGCCGCGATCGACCGCCTCGCAGCGGCGACCGGATTCGCACCGACGACGCCGCTCGCGGAAGGATTGCAGCGATTCGTGGCGTGGTATCTCGACTACTATCGAACCGACGGATCCGCTCGCGCGACATGATAGAATCCGCGCCCCGGGCACGCACCTCGCTCGCCTTCAGCGGCATGGAGCTCGCATGATTCTGGTCACCGGCGGCGCGCGATTTAGTTTCGGCGTAACGTGCTTCGCACGTGGGCCTTCACTGAAACCGGCTTCGGACTTCGTATGATCGTCGTTACAGGCGGGGCCGGATTTATCGGCGCCAATTTCGTGCTCGACTGGCGCGCGGAAGGCCACGAGCCGGTCGTCAACGTCGACAAGCTGACCTACGCCGGCAATCTCGGCAGCCTGGCCGCGCTCAAGGACGATTCCGATCATCATTTCGTGCGCGCCGACATCGGCGATCGCGCGGCCATCGATGCGTTGCTGGCCGCGCATCGGCCGCGTGCGATCGTCAATTTCGCCGCCGAGAGCCATGTCGACCGTTCGATCCATGGTCCGGCTGCGTTCATCGATACCAACATCGTCGGGACGTTCGCGCTGCTGGAAGCTGTGCGCGCCTACTGGTCGTCGCTGCCCGACCCCGAACGCTCGCGCTTTCGCTTTCTGCACGTTTCGACCGACGAGGTCTACGGCTCGCTCCCACCCGATGCCGTCGGATTCTGCGAGACGACGCCGTATGCGCCGAACAGCCCGTATTCGGCGTCGAAAGCCGCATCCGATCATCTGGTGCGTGCATACCACCACACTTACGGTCTGCCGACGCTTACGACCAACTGCTCGAACAACTACGGGCCGCTGCAGTTTCCCGAAAAGCTGATCCCGCTTATGATCGTCAATGCGCTCGCGGGCAAACCGCTGCCGGTCTACGGCGACGGCAAGAACGTCCGCGACTGGCTGTACGTCGGCGATCACTGTGCGGCGATACGCACGGTGATCGCGCGCGGCGCGCCGGGCGCCACATACAACATCGGCGGCAATGCCGAGAAGACCAATATCGAGGTCGTGCAAACGCTTTGTCGGATACTCGCCGAACTGCGGCCCGGCCGCGACTACGCGGCGCAGATCAGCTTCGTCCGCGATCGCCCCGGGCATGACCGCCGCTACGCGATCGATTCGTCCAAAATCCGAAGCGAGCTCGCCTGGACGCCGCGCGAGACGTTCGAATCGGGACTCGCGCGCACCGTGCGCTGGTACCTCGACCATACTGCATGGTTGCAGGCCGTGAGCAGCGGTGAATACCACAAATGGATCTCGCTCAACTACACCGGTGAACCGGCATGACGGTCCGCAAGGGCATCATTCTGGCGGGCGGCTCGGGAAGTCGGCTCTATCCGGCGACGCAGGTGCTGTCGAAGCAGTTGCTGCCGGTATACGACAAGCCGATGATCTACTACCCGCTGTCGACGTTGATGCTCGCCGGCATTCGCGACATCCTGTTGATCTCCACACCCGAGGACACGCCGCGTTTCGCCCAGCTGCTCGGCGACGGCCAGCGCTGGGGAATCGACTTGCGTTATGCGGTTCAGCAGGCGCCGAACGGCCTCGCCCAGGCGTTCGTCATCGGCCGCGACTTCGTCGGCGGCGCGAGCTCGGCGCTGGTTCTGGGCGACAACATCTTCTACGGTCACGATCTGCAGCCTATGCTCGCGCGCGCCACCGCGCGAGCGGCCGGCGCCACCGTGTTCGCGTATCCGGTAGCCGATCCCGAGCGCTACGGCGTCGCGGAGTTCGACGCCGAGGGTCGCGTGCTGAGCCTCGCCGAAAAGCCGGAGCGGCCGAAATCGCGCTACGCGGTCACCGGTCTCTATTTCTACGACAATCGGGTGCTCGATATCGCCGCCGATCTGAAACCTTCGGCGCGTGGCGAGTTCGAGATTACCGATGTCAACCAGGCCTATCTTCGCCTGGGCGAGCTCGCGGTCGAAGTGATGGGCCGCGGCATGGCCTGGCTCGATACCGGCACGCACGAATCGCTGCTCGAGGCCGCGCAATACATTGCGACCATCGAGCGCCGACAGGGACTCAAGATCGCGTGTCCGGAAGAGATCGCCTATCGCCAGGGTTACATCGACGCCGCCGCGCTGGAAAAGCTCGGACAGGCGAGGGCCAAAAACGGGTACGGACAGTATTTGCTCAGCCTGTTGCACGGGCCCGCGATACGATGAAGCAGCGGCAGTGAAGGTCACGCCGACCGAGTTGCCGGAGGTGCTGTTGCTCGAGCCGAAAGTGTTCGGCGACGAGCGCGGGTTTTTCTTCGAAAGCTACAACCGCCGCGCGCTCGCCGAGCTGGGGCTCGACGCCGAGTTCGTGCAGGACAACCATTCGCGCTCCGCGCGCGGCGTCCTGCGCGGGCTGCACTACCAGATCGAGCACGCCCAGGGCAAGCTGGTGCGCGTGACCGAGGGCGAAGTGTTCGACGTCGCAGTGGATCTTCGCCGCAGCTCGCC
Organism: Betaproteobacteria bacterium; assembly: GCA_039933695.1. Lineage (GTDB taxonomy): Bacteria > Pseudomonadota > Gammaproteobacteria > Burkholderiales > Casimicrobiaceae > PALSA-1003. Next base: position 9,201 of record JBDTNP010000216.1, read on the forward strand.
GCGGTTCGGCCGCTGGTCCTCGGCGCTGCTGTCGGCCGCCAACCGGCGAATGCTGTGGATTCCGCCGGGCTTCGCGCACGGCTTCCTGGTCGTCTCCGAGGCCGCGGAGTTTCTCTACAAGACGACCGACTACTGGTATCCGCAGCACGAGCGCAGTCTGCTGTGGAGCGATCCGGCGCTCGGCATCCGATGGCCGCTGTCGGGCGCGCCGCTGGTCGCAGCCAAGGACGCAGACGGACGCACGCTGGCGCAGACCGACGCCTATCCGTGAAGCGTCCGGTGATTCTGCTCACCGGCGCCGCGGGGCAACTCGGCTTCGAGCTGGCCCGGCTGCTTCCAGCGCACGGCGAGGTACAAGCGCTCGATCGCGCTGCCCTCGACTTGGCCGATGCCGACGCGATCGCGGCCGCCGTGCGGCGGATCAAGCCGCAGATCATCGTCAACGCGGCCGGCTATACCGCCGTCGATCGCGCCGAAAGCGAGCCCGCGCTGGCCGACGCGGTCAATGCCCGCGCGCCGGCGGTGCTGGCCGAGGAAGCGAAGCGCCTGGATGCGCTGCTGATCCATTACTCGACCGATTACGTGTTCGACGGCAGTTCCAGGGAGCCGTACCGCGAAGAAGATCACACCAATCCGCTGAACGTCTACGGCAGCAGCAAGCTCGCCGGCGAGCGCGCGATAGCGGCCGCCGGAGTTGCGCATCTGATCCTGCGCACCAGCTGGATCTACGGCTGGCACGGCCAGAACTTTCTGCTGACGATGCGCCGGCTTGCCGCTACGCGGGACGAATTGCGCGTCGTCGCTGACCAGTTCGGCGTGCCCAACTGGAGCCGGGTACTGGCCGAGGCGACGGCAGGCCTGGTCGGCCGCGGCGCGGCGGCGCTGGCGACAAAGAGCGGCGTCTATCACCTGAGCGGACGCGGACGCGCGAGCTGGTTCGATTTTGCGCGCGCGATTTTCGACAATGCCGATCGTCCGCGCGTCGTCCCGATCACGACGGCGGAGTATCCGACGCCTGCCCGCCGACCGGCATCGGCGGTGCTCGCCACCCATAAATTCGAAGAGGCGTTCGGCATCGTGCTGCCGGATTGGCGCGAAACGCTGGCCGCGTGCAAGGCGGCCGCGGTCTAGCTGCCTGAGGCGTCTGTGCATCGCGGCGCAGCCGGCGCTCGCGCCGAAACTGCGGATCAGAATCGGTACGAATGCGCGACCGGCGCAGCGCGCGTCAGTGTTGCGCCCACGCCCGCCCCAACGATCGCATTCATGCCGAACGCGACGCCATCCAGTACCGCGTTGTGGCGGTACCCGGCTAGCGTGCGCAGCGGTTCGAGGCTCCGCTCCAGCGTCTGCTGGTCGATCGTCGTCACCTGGCAGCGGGTGCAGGGCTTGACCATTTTCAGCGTAACCTCGTCGCTTACGATCTGGTCGATGTAATCCTCGTCGTAGGCGTCGACGCCGGAGAGCAGCAGGTTCGGACGAAAACGATCGATCGGCAGCGGCGTCGCGAGCCGCGCGTTCAGATCGTCCAGCGAAGCTTCCGACAGCACCAGCAACGGATAGCCGTCGGCGAACGCGGTGTGCGCGCCGGAATCGCCGGCATATTCGGGATTGCAGAGCCGTCTGGCGGCGGGATCGAAACGGACCAGCCGGTAGGCACCGGCCAGGCGCGCCGAGAGCCACGCGGCCGCCGCGGGCCCCTGATCGATTCCCGGCACGGTGTCGCGCCACACGGTCACCGCGCTTGCGACGCCGGATTGATCGAGAGGCACTTGAAGCGGCTCGGCGCCGGGGACAGTCAACGTGAGCGACGTGGCGTTGATCGCGGTCGCAATCGACGCGAGCCGCGGCTCGGTGCGTTGCGTAACGAAGCGTCCGGCGACATCGACAACCATCCACTCGCGGTCGTGCTCCAGCCCGCGCTCGGTGACCCGCGTCGATGACAGCGCGATGCCGCGGCAGCCCTTGACCGGATAGACGAACAGCGCCGCGATCGTGGCGGCCATGTCAGCGCCGATAAAAAAGGCGGCGATTCACGCCGCCTTTGACTCGGTCCGGCCGTCGCACGCTTTAGTGCAGGCCTGCGGCATATTGCGCCGCTGCCGCAATCGCCTGCTCGTTCATCCTGGCGGCGATCTGCGCCATGATCCTTCCATTGACGTCCTTCCCTTCCTTGTCCATACCGCGCTCGCCCGCCTTGAACGCGCGCAGCTGTGCCAGCGTGTAATCGGCATATTGGCCACCGAGGCGCGGATAGCGCGAAGGAATACCGGCGCCGTCGGGTGCGTGGCATGCGGCGCATGCCGGCACGCCGCTGGCCGCGTCGCCGCCGCGAAACAGCTTTTGCCCCGCAGCGGCGAGATCGGCGTCCTTGGCCGCCGATCCCTTCGGTTTCTGCTGCGCGAAATACGCGCCCAGCGCGCGCATGTCTTCGAGCGTCAGCGTGGCGGCCATTCCGGCCATCACCGCATTGTTGCGAATCCCGCTTTTGAAATGGGCGAGCTGCAGGGCGATATAGTCGGCCTGCTGCCCGGCGAGGTGGGGATTCGCCGGACTTGGGCTGTTACCATCGGCGCCATGGCAGGCCGAGCAAACCTGGTTGACGATCTGCTGCGCCTTGGCGAGATCCGGCTTGCCCCCGGCGTCCTCCGCCCGCGCCGGCGCGCCGAGCGCAACCGTAGCGGCCACCGCCGTCAGCAACAACGCGCGTTTCATTGTTCGACGCTCCCTCGATTCGGCGGCCCGGCGGTCCAGTCCGCACAGCGGGCGTCGCTTGCGCACGCATGCGACGCAAGCCGACCTCGTATTGTACCGAATCCGTCGCGGCCGGCCCAAGCCTCACCGCCTGGGCGAGCGCGGTGAAACATCCGTTCCACCATGCGGAGTTCCTGACGACGGCGGCGGACTGGCCCCAGCTCCCCGTCGACGGTGCGCCAGAAGTGGCCTTCGCCGGGCGGTCGAACGCCGGCAAGTCCTCGGCGATCAACGCGCTGGCGCAGCGAACGCGGCTGGCGTTCGTCAGCAAGACGCCGGGCCGCACGCAGAACATCAACTTCTTTCGGCTGCGCTCGGGAGCGCTGCTCGCCGACCTGCCCGGCTACGGCTACGCCGAAGTGCCGGCCGCCATTCGCCGCCACTGGCAGCAGTTCATCGCGCGCTATCTTGCCGAACGCGTGCCGCTCGCCGGTCTGGTCCTGGTGATGGATGCGCGGCGGGCGTTGACCGACCTCGACCGGCAAATGCTCGACTGGTTCCTGCCGTCGCTGCGCCCGACGCACATCCTGCTGACCAAGGCCGACAAGTTCACCGTCGCCGAACAGCGGCGCACGCTTGCCGGCGTGCAGCGCGAACTGGCGCAGAACTATGCGCCGCATGCGGATCGAATCGGCGTGCAGCTGTTTTCGGCGACGAAGAAACTCGGCGTGGCCGAAGCAGAGCAGGCGGTGGGCGACTGGCTGGCGCCGTTTGCAGCGGAAGCGATGGTTCCGCCGGCACAAAAAGAAAGGCCCCGACATCAAGGGGAGTGAGACGGGGCCCGAAGAACGCCCTTCGGTCGGTAGGGTTACGCAACCGAAGGGCACCCGCTCAGGGAGGAAAGCGGGAGACGATGCTATCGTCTGCGGAATATGACCGGCCGCGCGATAAAAGAGTTCCACGACCTCCGCGACGATTGTTCGATCGCGGCATGGACCGACAAGACCGCCTTGTTGCCCGCGACGATGCGCGCGAGCTACGATGCGCTCGCGACGACTTCGCGCAACCAGCCTGACCG
>JBDTNP010000217.1:0-1851 GCA_039933695.1 Betaproteobacteria bacterium
CCGGGTATGGTGGCAAGCCGCTGAATTAGCGAACAAAATGCAATCAAACGCCGATACCTTGACCTTGACGCAAGCCGGCCCAGCGGTAACCGAGTTCCGCCGCGCGGCGATCCTTGCGCTGGCCACGATAGCGCTGACGTTGCCGCGCGCCGGACTGGCTGCGCAGGCCGCAGCGAGTCACGCCGTCCCCGCCGTCGAGCGTCCGGTGGCTCGCGTGCTGCAAAGCGCCCAGGATCTCGCGATCTATGCGTTGGGGCTGATCGGCGTCGACTACCGCTACGGCGGCAACAGTCCCGAGCATGGTCTGGATTGCAGCGGTCTGGTCCGCTACGTGTTCCAGGAGGTCGTCGGCGTGACCTTGCCGCGCACAGCCCGGGAAATGGCACGGCTGGGCGGCCGCGTCGCCCCCGGCGATCTCAAGGCGGGCGACCTGGTGTTCTTCAACACCCGAAGCTCGCCGTTTTCGCATGTGGGCATCTACGTCGGCGACGACCGCTTCATCCACGCTCCGCATCGCGGCGGCGAGGTCGAGATCGTCACGATGTCGCAGCGTTATTGGCAGGAGCGCTATGACGGCGCGCGCCGGTTGGTCGGCGTTGTGGTGCCCGATCTGATCAGTTCCGCGCATGCCGAGCCGGCACCTCCGGCGCCCGTGCGCGACTCCATCCTCGCCGATTCGTATCGCTAACGCGGGTCTTTCAGTCCTTAGCCCCGCGCCCCCGCAGCGCACGCTCGATCGCATCGAACCCGCCGCGCCTGGCCCATGCCAGCGCCGTCGCGCCGTCGGCGTTTCGATGGCCGACGTCGGCGCCCCTGTCCAGCAGCAGATCGACGACGGCGGCATGCCCGCCGCGCACTGCCATCATCAGCGCCGTTGTCCCGTTGGGCGACGCGGCATTGACGTTGGCCCCGGCATCGATCAGATAACGAGCGACGTCGGCGTGGCCGCCGGTTGCGGCGTAGATCAGCGGCGTCCATCCGGGGTGATTGATTTCGGCGCCGCGCGCGTAGAGCTTCTTCACTACCGCCAGGCGTCCGCCTATCGCAGCGACCATGATCGCGCTGTCGCCGTATGGATTTCTGACATTGACTTTAGCGCCCGCCGCCAGCAGCGCGTCGAGCGTCGGCTCGAATCCGGACCGCGCCGCGATCACCAGCACCGGGTCGCCATTGGGATCGACGGTGTTCGGATCGACGCCGCGCGCGAGCATCGCGGCGGCCTCGTCGGAGCGGTCGATGGTGACGGACTGGATGAAGCGCTCGTAGAGCGCCTGCGCCCCGGCTGACGCGGGCGCGAGCCCGAGCAGGAGCAGCGGGAGCAACCGCAGCACGCGCAGCGCGGCGATGCTGCCGCCGCTATGCAGCATGCGCGCTGGCCCGGATCAACCGGAAAAAATTGGCCGACGTCGCGCCGGCGATCACTTCGACCGGCACCTCGCGCAGCCGTGCGATTTCCTCTGCGACGTAACGCACGTACGCCGGCTGGTTCAGCTTGCCCCGATACGGCACCGGCGCCAGATAGGGTGAATCGGTTTCGATCAGCATGCGGTCCAGGGGCACGCGCCGCGCAACGTCCTTGAGCGCAACGGCATTCTTGAACGTGACGATGCCGGAAAACGAGATGTGGAATCCCAATTCGAGCGCGCCTTGCGCGACATCCCAGGTTTCGGTGAAGCAGTGCATGACGCCGCCCACGTCGCCGGCGCGCTCGTCGCGCATGATGGCAAGCGTATCGGCCGCGGCGGAACGCGTGTGGATCACCAGCGGCTTGTCGCAGGACCGTGCCGCGCGAATGTGCGTTCGAAAGCGCTGGCGCTGAGGAGACGACCCATGAAGCATCAATCCGTTCTG
>JBDTNP010000218.1:0-3926 GCA_039933695.1 Betaproteobacteria bacterium
CGATACCTTGCGCAAACTTCACCCCTCGCCTACTCTTCGGACGGAGTAGCTGTAATCGCTTACCGATATCGTTTTCCGCAATCGATTGCTGTAACCGTTTGCACCTATGGCCGAGCAAATCATACTAGCGCCCGCGTCCTCTCCGGAGGGGCCCAGGGGCGCGGCATCTCGGCGAAAAAGGCGGTTAGCGGGTGTTGCCGTCAGTCTGGTTGATGTCGCTCGCGCGGCCCAAGTTTCGACTGCAAGCGCGTCCCGGGCCCTCGGGCGGCCTGAGCTGGTAAGCGAAGCGGTACGGGTCCGGGTCGTGGAAGCCGCCTCGCGGCTAGGCTATGTGGCCAACGCCGCCGCACGCTCGTTATCGACGCATCGCTCGGGACTGGTCGGCGCGGTGCTCGGCGACCCGGCAGATCCGGTTGTCCTGCAGATGCTGGAAGCAGCCGAGCGTAGCCTCTCCGCGCACGGGTTGGGGGTGGTGGTCCGAGTGGCGTGCGCAGCGTCGCCGGTCGCCGTTTGCGCGCAGATGCTGGCGGCGCGGGGGGTCGACGGGTTGCTTTTCGTCGGCACAGGGGCGATCCCGGGCCGAGAGGACTGGAAGCCGGGCGGCGCATTGCCGCATATCGGATGCGGGCAAACGCCTGGATCGGACGTCGAGCCGCCGGGCGAGACCATCGAGCGGCGCGGCTTGGCCTTGGTGTGCGCGTATCTGCAGCAGCTAGGGCATGTCAACATCGGAGTCCTCAGGCTGCGCCGGGACGAGGGACCCGATCAGCGCGCGTCATCGCAGGAAGACGTCACAATCACGGCCGAGCAAGTCGATCGCCTTGACGACGCCGGTGCCGTCCGTGCCGCGGTTCGACGGCTGATCGAAAACGCGGTCACCGCCATCGTGGCGCTGTCCGACGTCGCGGCAGCCGCCGCGCTGCGCGAATGCCGCGCGCTGGGCATCGCCGTGCCTGGTCAAATCTCGGTGACAGGTTGGGGCGATACTGCCCTGGCGCGCTGCGTCGATCCCCTGCTGACTTCGGTTCGCGTCCCGGCGAGCGCCAGCGGGCGGGCCGCTGCGGAATACCTGGTGGCTGCGCTGGCGGGGGACACGTTCACATGGCCGCATCTGCCGCTGAAGCTCGTCATCCGCGAATCGACCGGACCGGCCTCCGCCTGACCTTCCTCGCGTTCCACGTGAAACAGCCGAAGCCTGGCTTCACGTGAAACACTGGCCCGCCCCTTTTGCGGCGATGCGGTTTGACGTATGATAAGCACAGTGGCGCGACAAACCCGTTTCTTTTATAAAACATGAGGTTCCAAGAACATTTCGACGTCATCGTCGTCGGCGGCGGCCATGCTGGCACCGAAGCGGCGCTGGCCTCGGCCCGCATAGGCCGGCGTACGCTGCTGCTGACGCACAGCATCGAGACCCTGGGCCAGATGTCGTGCAACCCCTCGATCGGCGGCATCGGCAAGGGTCATCTGGTCAAGGAGGTCGATGCGCTCGGTGGCGCGATGGCGCTCGCCACCGACGAGGCCGGAATCCAGTTCCGCATCCTGAACGCGAGCAAGGGACCGGCAGTGCGCGCGACCCGCGCTCAGGCTGACCGCGTCCTCTACCGGCAGGCGATACGGGCGCGGCTGGAAAACCAGCGCGATCTGACGCTATTCCAGCAGGCGGTCGACGATCTGGTGCTCGAAGGCGATCGGGTTGCCGGCGTCGTCACCCAGCTCGGCATCCGCTTCGACGCTACGACGGTCGTGCTGACGGCCGGCACCTTCCTTTCCGGAAGGATCCATGTGGGCCTCGAGAACTATGCGGCGGGACGCGCCGGCGATCCGCCGGCTGCCACGCTCGCCGCGCGCCTTCGCGAGCTCAAGCTTCCGGTCGGCCGCCTGAAGACCGGCACGCCGCCGCGCATCGACGGCCGCACGATCGATTACGCGCGCCTGGCCGTGCAGCCGGGCGACGACCCGCCGCCGGTCTTTTCCTTCGTCGGAAGCCGCGACATGCATCCGCGGCAATTGCCCTGCTGGATCACGCACACCAACGCCGGCACCCACGAGATCATCCGCGGCGGTCTCGACCGCTCGCCGATGTTCACCGGTGTCATCGAGGGCATCGGCCCGCGGTACTGCCCGTCGATCGAGGACAAGATCACGCGATTCGCGGGGCGTGATAGCCATCAGGTTTTCCTCGAGCCCGAGGGCCTGACGACGCATGAGGTCTATCCGAACGGCATTTCGACGAGCCTGCCGTTCGACGTGCAACTGGCGCTGGTCCGTTCGATCGAGGGTCTCGAGCACGCGCACATCCTGCGCCCCGGTTATGCGATCGAATACGACTATTTCGATCCGCGGGCGCTGAAGGCGACACTCGAGACCAAAGCGATCGCCGGTCTGTTTTTCGCGGGCCAGATCAACGGGACCACCGGATACGAAGAAGCGGCGGCCCAGGGGCTGCTCGCAGGCATCAACGCGGCACTTCTCGCCGGCGACCGCGAGGGCTGGAGTCCGCGCCGCGACCAGGCATATCTCGGGGTGCTGGTCGACGACCTGATTACCCGCGGGGTGAGCGAGCCCTATCGCATGTTCACCAGCCGCGCCGAATATCGCCTGCAATTGCGCGAAGACAACGCGGATCTGCGCCTGACCGAGGCCGGACGCGGTATCGGCGTCGTCGACGACGTGCGCTGGGACGCGTTTTGCCGCAAGCGCGACGCCGTCGCCGCAGAGATCGAGCGGCTGAAGTCGACCTGGGTCAGTCCGCGCGTCGTCGATCAGGCCAGCGCCCAGCGAGTGCTGGGGCAGGGCCTCGCCCGCGACTGCGCGCTGGTCGATCTGTTACGCCGGCCCGGCGTCGGGTACGCGAGCCTGATGAGCCTGCCCGGTGCGGGCTCGCCCGTGGCCGACGCGGAGGTGGCCGCGCAGGTGGAGGTCTCCGCCAAGTACGCCGGCTATATCGAGCGGCAGAACGAGGAGATCGCGCGCCGCGTCGGGCTGGAGGACTTGCGGCTCCCCGCCGACGTCGACTATCGCAAGGTGCGGGGACTCTCGGTCGAGGTGCAGCAAAGGCTCAACCAGCATCGTCCGGAAACGATAGGACAGGCCGCCCGCCTTCCTGGCATGACGCCGGCGGCGATTTCGCTGCTGCTCGTCCACTTGAAACGCGGCTTCGATGCGCCGGTCGCGCGCAAGCGTTCGGCATGACGCCAGCCGCGCGGCTGGCCGACGGCGTCGCCACGCTGGGACTGGCCGCGCTGGTCGGCGCTGATGCCCAGGCCAGGCTGCTTGCGTATCTTGCGCTGCTCGACAAGTGGAATCGCACCCATAACCTGACGGCGATCCGCGAGCCCGAACGGATGATCACGCATCATCTGCTGGATTCGCTGGCGGTGCTGCCGCACCTGCCGTCGCGGGCCGGCCTGCGCTTGATCGATATCGGCAGCGGCGGCGGCCTTCCCGGCATACCGTTGGCGATTGTTCACCCGGACTGGCAGCTGACCTTGCTCGACAGCAATTTCAAGAAGGCCACCTTCCTTCGCCAGGCCGCGATCGAATTGCCGCTGGATAACGTCGAGGTCGTCGCGGCGCGGGTCGAGGAATACGCACGAGCCGCCGAGTTCGATATCGCTATCTCGCGCGCCTTCTCCGATCTCGCGGTGTTTGCCGGCGCCTGCGGCACGCTGCTCGCGCCGGGCGGACGCCTGGTCGCCATGAAAGGCGTCTATCCGCACGAGGAGATCGCGCAATTGCCGGCCGGCATCGGTGTGACGAGCACTCCGGCGCTGAAGATTCCGGGTATGGATGGCGACCGGCATCTGGTCATCATGGAGCGGGCCGCGTGACCAAGATCATCGCTGTGGCCAATCAGAAAGGCGGCGTCGGCAAGACGACGACCAGCGTCAATCTGGCCGCCAGCCTGGTCGCGATGAAGCGCC
>JBDTNP010000219.1:0-4603 GCA_039933695.1 Betaproteobacteria bacterium
GAGGCGCTGGCCCGCGGAATCAGTCAGGCCACGATCGACCTTGCGCTCACAGGCCACCGGCAAGCCGGCCGCCTTCACCGTCGCCGGAGTGTGGCGCGACTACGCGCGGCCGCAGGGGGCCGTCGTCATCGAGCGCGAGCGCTATATCGCGCTGACCGGCGACCGGAGCGCCAGCGGCGGCGGGCTTTGGCTCGCGGCTGGCGCGAATCCGGAAGCGGTTAGCCAGACGATCGCGCACGACATCCCCGGCGGAGCGAGACTCGAGATTGCCGCCCCCGGTGAAATCCGCGAGTTGTCGCTGCAGGCATTCGATCGCACGTTTGCGGTCACGTACGCGCTCGAGCTCGCGGCGGTCGTCATCGGCCTGTTCGGTTTGTCGTCCTCGTTCGGCGCGCTCGTTCTTTCGCGCCGGCGCGAGTTCGGCATGCTGCGCCACATCGGGATGACGCGGCGGCAGATCGGCGCGATGCTGGCCACCGAAGGCTTGACGATCAGCGCCGTCGGCCTTCTGGCGGGTTTCGGACTCGGGTGGCTGATCAGCCTCGTGCTGATCCACGTCGTCAATCGCCAATCGTTCCACTGGGGGATGGAGCTCAGCGTGCCCTGGCCGGCGCTCACGGGCTCCGCCCTGGTCGTGCTCGCGCTTTCGACGCTCACCGCGCTCGCCAGCGGTCGCCAGGCGATGAGTCGGCGCGCCGTCCTGGCGGTCAAGGACGACTGGTGATCGCGGCGCGAAGCACAGCGGACGTCGCATGAGACGGAGGCGGTTTCTCGCGAGCCCCATCCTGCTCTTTGCGGCCGGCGCGCTCGCCGCGGACGACTATCCGCACGTAGTCGCGGGACACGCGATAACGTTTCCGCGCGACGCCGGCGCACATCCGGTCTTTCGCAACGAATGGTGGTACATCACCGGCTGGGCTCGCGACGCCGACGGTAACCGGTTCGGCATTCAGGTAACGTTTTTCCGCAACCGCCCGCGTGTTGCCGAATCGAATCCGAGCGCATTTGCGCCGCGCCAGCTGCTGTTCGCCCACGCCGCCATCGCCGATCCGCGCCGCGGCAGGCTGCGCCACGATCAGCGCGCGGCGCGCGAGGGCTTCGAGCTCGCGGGCGCGGCGGAGGACACGACCGCCGCATGGATCGACGACTGGTCGCTGAAGCTCGTCGGAGATGTCTATGTCGCGACCATCGCGGCGCGCGATTTCCGATTCGACCTTCGGTTCGCACCCACGCAGCCCGTCCTCCTCGAGGGGGACCGGGGTTTTTCGCAGAAGAGCCGAAACATAGAGAACGCCAGCTATTACTACAGCCAGCCGCAGCTCGCCGTCTCGGGCAAGGTCGCGATCGAAGGGACGGACGCGAACGTCACCGGCACCGCGTGGCTCGATCACGAATGGTCGAGCGCGGCGCTGGCGCCCGACGCAAGCGGCTGGGACTGGATCGGCATCAACCTCGACGACGGTGGCGCGCTGATGGCTTTCCGGATGCGCGATCGTGCGGGCACGGCGATCTGGGCAGGCGGCACGTTTCGCGCGCCCGATCGACCTTCGCGATCGTTCGAGCCCGCGGAGATCCGATTCACCGCGGATCGACGCTGGCGCTCGCCGCACACCGGCATCGAATATCCTGTCTCGATGCGGGTCGACGTCGGCGGCGACGAGTATGCGCTGGAGCCGTTGCTCGACGATCAGGAGCTCGACGCGCGCACAAGCACGGGCACCGTTTACTGGGAGGGCGCCGTGCGGGCGCTTCGCGACGGACGCGAAGTCGGGCGCGGATACCTCGAGCTCACCGGCTACGGCAAACCGCTGACGCTTTGAGCGAGCTTTCGACTCGCACCGTTCGATCGAACGATGCGGGGGTGCTGAATCGCCGGCAATCGGCCGAAGCGTCCGCCGGCGGCTGTCAGCGCGGCGCTCCCGGAGGCGCGGCTGGCACCAAGCCGAACTTTTGCATCGTCGCGGTCAGTTTGACCTTGTCCGGCGGTCCTCCTGCGTCGATGATGGTTCTCACTTCGCGGAAGTACTGCGCTCCGATGTCCGGCGTGTTGATCACGAGCGCGCGGGCCACGGCGGCGTGCGGGTTGCCGAAGGCGTGGACGACGCCGCAGGGCGTGGCCATCGAGTCTCCGGGCTTGAGGTCGCGGGTTTCGCTGCCGACGGTGTAGCGCAGCGTCCCTTCGAGCACATACACGAGCTCTTCGTTGGCGGAATGGCTGTGCGGCGGCGGGACATTGGACCCCGGCGGCACGCGCATCTCGAAGGCGCCCATCCGGCAGCCGTTGCCGGCCTCCTGCAAATACCGTATTTCCAGCTGACCCAGGCGGATGACTTCGGGCGCAGCTGGCGAAAGGACTTCATTCATGGCAAACTCCTTTTGTAAAAAATCTGTACGTGCTACTGTACAAATTCTTTACGACTACGTCAACTGCCATATCAACTGACATGCCGACCGCCAGAATCCTCGCCCGCAGGAAGCGCACGCAGCAGGCCATGACGCCGATGATCGGCTCGCTGCTGCGCCTGCCGCATGAGGTTATTGTGACGCGCATGCTGGCCGCGCTCAACGCCAAGGGGTTCGACATTTCTCCGACCGAGCTGGGCGTGTTCCTGTATCCGGGCCCCGAGGGACGCCGGCCGATCGAGCTGGCCAGGCAATGCCACATGACCCGTCAGGCGATGAATTATGTGCTGGCGGGCCTCCAACACCGCGGCTACATCGAGCGGCATGCGGGGCCCAGTCCCGCCGCACGGGTCGTCCGGATGACCGACCGGGGCTGGGCAATGATCGCGCCGATACGCGATTGCGTGGCCGCGATCGAGCAGCAGTGGACCGTGCACCTGGGCGCCCGGCGGTTCAAGGCCTTGCGCGAGACCCTGCGCGATTTGTCGCTCTGGCTCGGCAAGCTCGGCTGAGGATGCAAGTCCGGATTCTGAGCGTCTGGGTCGCCGGTCGTGTCGAACGCTACATTGATTTTCTGAAGCTGCTGCGTGCTCCTCGCCTGACGTTGACCTTCGCTGGACAAGACGCAAGGCCGATGCGATGATTTTTCTTCGGCCGGCGCGCGAAAGGTGGATGTGATGCCGAGCTTCACGCTCAACGTCAACGGCGAACCCCGGGCCGTGGAGGTTCGCGATCCCGACGAGCCGCTCCGCCGGTGCCGGCAGCGCTGGCCAACGCCGTGTACGACGCGGTCGGGGCGCGCGTGACGACCGTGCCGTTCACGCGCGAGCGCGTGCGGGCGGCGCTGGTCTGACCGCCCGGTAAACGCGTATCGGCTACGTATTGCAATCGCGGGAAGCTCGCAGCGTAGACTGATACGGATGTCGACCGATCGCCCGGATTCCCCCCAATACACGATCGCCGCCTGGGTTCTGACCGGCGTTGCGCTCGTCCTCGTGCTGCAGCTGCACGTGCTGCCGGCCCTGCTCGCCGGCATGCTGGTATACGAGCTCGTCCACGTCATCGCGCCGACGATGAATGAACATATCTCCGACAAACGCGCGAAGATCATTGCCGTCGGCCTGTTTGCCGCCCTGGTGGTAATCCTGGTGACCCTCGTCATCCTCGGCGCCATCGTTTTTTTCCGAAGCGACGCGGGGAACCTCTCCGCGTTGCTGGCGCGCATGGCCGAGATCATCGATGGCTCGCGCACGATGCTGCCGGCCTGGATCGTCGATGAGATGCCCGAAGGTCCGGAAGATCTCAAGGAAACGCTGGGCGAGTGGTTTCGCGCTCACGCTGCCGACGTCCAATCGATCGGGAAGGAGGCGGGGCGAGTATTGGTGCAGACGGTAATCGGCATGGTGCTCGGCGCGATGGTCGCATTGCACGAGGCATTGCCGATCAGGACCGAGCGGCCGCTCGCGCACGAGCTGGTCGAGCGGATCACGCGCCTGGGCGACGCCTTCCGCCGCGTTGTGTTCGCGCAGGTCAAGATCTCGCTGATCAACACCGTGTTGACCGGCATCTACCTGGCAGTCGTTCTTCCGGCCCTCGGCGTGAATCTGCCATTCAAGAAGACGCTGATCGTTCTGACGTTCATCGTCGGGCTTCTGCCGGTCGTGGGTAACCTGATCTCGAACGTCGTGATCGTCGTGGTAAGCCTGTCCACGTCGATCAAGGTGGCTGTGGGCTCATTGGCGTTCCTGATCGTCATCCACAAGCTCGAGTACTTCCTCAACGCACGCATCGTCGGCCGCCGCACCGAATGCCGGGCATGGGAGCTGCTGCTGGCGATGCTCGTGATGGAAGCGGCGTTCGGCATTTCGGGCGTCATTGCCGCTCCGATTTTTTATACGTACCTCAAGGCCGAGCTGTCCGACCGGGGGCTGGTTTGAGAAGCTGCGCGCATTGCGGTCCAGGGACGACGACCGCACGACCGCCCGCTGGCTCGCGGCCCCGGCGTTGAGCACGCGGGACGGATTGACGCAGGCTCCGGTAGACTAATATCCGGTTCGCTGCGCCCGCTTCCGGGTTCGCGCGCAACCTGGCAGTCGGCGCCGTTCAGGTCCCTGCGGACGTGCCTAGGCAGACGACCATTGCGGATGGAGATTTCGTGCAACTGATGGCGGATTCGAAGCGGAAAAAAACATCGCGGGCC
>JBDTNP010000220.1:0-3355 GCA_039933695.1 Betaproteobacteria bacterium
CCTGGTCCATGGTGATGCGCAAACCGGTAGCGCCGGGCTTGACCGGCGCGCTTCTGCCGAACAGGTCACCGGACTGCGCGAGCGCATTGCCGCTGCGCGACAGGCGCGCTTCGACGACCACTTCGCTCGTGGTCGAGAGCTTCATGCCGGCCATCCCCATCGTATCGTCGAGCGTAAATTCCTTCGGCAATTCGCTGGCCGGCATCCGCATCACGGCGAGCGGCATCCGCGGTCCGGCCGATGCGCGCGCGAAGATGAAAACGGTGTCGGTGGGCGCGACCTTTGCGGCCAAAGTCGGACTCATCGCGACGCGACCGCTGATCGTGCCGGCGTTACTTGCGCCGGTGAGCTGCGCCGGCGCCCGCGTTGCCTTCACCGCATCCGGCGCTCCGCCACCGAGCTCGGCGATCACGGCGGCAACCTGCTTTGCGTCATCGGAGCCCGGGGGCAGCTGCGCGGCGAGCCGGCGCCAATAGGCGAGCGCCCTGGAAGGCTCGTTCGCCTCCGTCGCCGCCGTCGCGGCAAGCGCCAGCGCCTTCCCGTGTTGCGGATCGATGGCCAGTGCGCGCTCGATTAGCGCGAGCGGCTTGCCGGCGAGGTGGCGACCCTGCGCCATCCCCAAGGTGTCGGCGTAATCGGCAAGCAGATCGGGGTTGTCGGGCGCCAGCGCGAGCGCTTTGGTGTACGCTTCCGCCGCCGCGGGAAAGCGACCGAGCGCGTAATACGACCGTGCCAGCAGCGCCCAGCCTTCGGCGTTGTCGGGATGTCGCTCGAGCCGACGCTCCAGCGCGCCGATCATCGCGGCGATCTGCGGGTCGCTCAATTCGTGTCCGCCGTCGGTCGCCGCGGCGGCGGCGGCGGCTGCGGGGTCGCCCAGACGGCCGTAGAGGGCGATCGCCAGCACCGGAATCGACACCAACAGGGTTATCGCCAGCGGCCACGACGGCCGCGACATCGCGCCGCTCGTGGGTGTGCGCGGCGAGGCGCCGATTTCGTCGGCAACGCGCCGCGCAAGATCCGACACCACGGCCTCGCGCTCGGCGCCGGTGATCACGCCTGATGCGAAGTCCTCTTCGGCAGCGCGCTTTTGGTCCCGGAGCACCGCGATCGCCGCCGAATCGGCATCCGGCACCGCGCCTCCGCGGCGCGTGCGCAGCAGAGGCCAGAGCAGCACGCTTAATGCGCTGAGCAGCAGCCCTGCGGCGAGGAACCAGAAGAGAAGCATCGGCAGAAATTTCGTTGCAGGGGCGGTGCGCGCATTATACGGTCAGTGCGAGCGCCGACCCGCCGTTTTGCGCCGCGGGACCGCAAGGCGGCGGCATGGGCTTCTGCTATCATCTTTGCCGCGGACGAACGATGAGCAAAGAGATGCCCGACCAGGACATACGCGAGGCCTCGCTCGAATATCATCGAGCGCACCCGCCGGGCAAGATATCGATCCTGCCGACCAAGCAGCTGACCAACCAGCGCGATCTCGCGCTTGCCTATACACCGGGGGTCGCCGCCGCCTGCGACGAAATCGTCCGCGATCCGGGGCAAGCGCGCAATCTCACCGCGCGCGGCAACCTGATCGGCGTCATCACCAACGGCACCGCGGTCCTTGGACTCGGCGCGATCGGTCCGCTCGCCGGCAAGCCGGTGATGGAGGGCAAGTCGGTCCTGTTCAAGAAATTCGCCGGCATCGACTGTTTCGACATCGAAATCGACGAGCGCGATCCGGACCGGCTGGTCGACATCATCTGTGCGCTCGAGCCGACGTTCGGCGGCATCAATCTGGAAGACATCAAGGCGCCCGAATGCTTCTACGTCGAGCGCAAATGCCGCGAGCGCATGCGCATTCCGGTTTTTCACGACGATCAGCACGGCACGGCGATCATCGTCGGCGCCGCGGTGCTGAACGGTCTGCGCGTGATCCACAAGGAGATGCGCGCGGTCAAGCTGGTGTGCTCGGGCGCCGGCGCCGCCGCGCTCGCCTGTCTCGACCTCCTGGTCGAGCTCGGCGTTCAGCGCGAGAACATCTGGGTCGCCGACATTGCCGGCGTCGTCTATCGTGGCCGCAGGGAGGAGATGGACGACAACAAGGCGCGCTACGCACAGGCCACCGACGCGCGAAAGCTGGCCGACATCATCCCCGGCGCCGACATCTTTATCGGACTGTCGGCCCCGCGCGTGCTGAAGCCCGAAATGCTCAAGCTGATGGCCGACAGGCCGTTGATCATGGCGCTGGCCAACCCCGAGCCCGAGATCATGCCCGATGTCGCCAAGGCGGCGCGGCCCGACGCCGTCATCGCGACCGGCCGGTCCGACTTTCCGAACCAGGTCAACAACGTCCTGTGCTTTCCGTTCATTTTCCGCGGTGCGCTGGATGTCGGCGCGACGACGATCAACGAAGCGATGAAGCTCGCGTGCGTGCGCGCGATCGCCGACCTGGCGATGGTGGAGCAATCGGACATCGTCGCCGCTGCCTACGGTGCCCAGGATGTCAAGTTCGGCCCCGAGTACCTGATCCCCAAACCGTTCGATCCGAGACTTATCTTGATGATCGCGCCGGCGGTCGCGCCGGCGGCGATGGCGTCCGGCGTCGCGACGCGTCCGATCGAGGACTTCGACGCCTACCACGCGCGCCTGCTGCAGGTCGTCTATCACTCGGGCCTCTTGATGAAGCCGATTTTCCAGGCCGCGAAAAAGGCGCCGAAGCGGGTCGTCTACGCCGAGGGCGAGGAAGAGCGCGTCCTGCGCGCGGTCCAGGTGGTCGTCGACGAGGGCCTGGCCCAGCCGACGCTGATCGGCCGCCCCGCGGTGATCGAGCGCCGCCTCGCGCGCTACGGCTTGCGCATCAAGCCCGGGGTCGACGTCGAGATCGTCAATCCGGAATCGGATCCGCGCTACCGTGCCTACTGGACCGAGTATTACCGGCTGACGCAGCGCAAGGGCGTGTCGCAGCAATTCGCCAAAATCGAGATGCGCCGCAGGCTGACATTGATCGGCGCGATGATGATCCACATGGGTGACGCGGACGGCATGCTGTGCGGAACGTTCGGCCCGCATTCGGCGCACCGGCACTACGTCGAGCAGGTCGTCGGTTTGCGCGACGGCGTGACGACTTGGGCGGCGATGAATGCCGTGCTGCTGCACGACCGGACCGTATTCATCGCCGACACCTATGTCAACCGGGACCCCACCGCCGAGCAGATCGCAGAGATTGCGCGGCTGGCCGCCGAGGAAGTGCGCCGCTTCGGCATCACCCCGAAAGTGGCGCTGGTGTCGCACTCGAGCTTCGGCTCCAGCGGCGACCCGCAGGCGCGCAAGATGCAATTGGCGCTGTCGCTTATCAACGCACAGGAGCCCGATCTCG
>JBDTNP010000221.1:0-2193 GCA_039933695.1 Betaproteobacteria bacterium
CAACGGCGTGCGCGCCTCGTCGATCAGGATCGAATCGACCTCGTCGACGATCGCGTACGAGAGGCCGCGCGCGACCCGGTCGGCGGTGTCCTGCACCATGTTGTCGCGCAGGTAGTCGAAGCCGAACTCGTTGTTCGTGCCGTAGGTGATGTCCGCGGCGTACGCGGCCTGCTTGGCGTCGTGGGCCATCTGCGACAGGTTCACGCCGACGGTCAAGCCGAGGAAGCGGTAGATGCGGCCCATCCAGTCGGCGTCGCGCTGGGCCAGGTAGTCGTTGACGGTGACGATGTGGACGCCGTTGGCGGTCAGCGCGTTCAGATAGGCGGGCAGCGTCGCGACCAGCGTCTTGCCCTCGCCGGTGCGCATTTCGGCGATCTTGCCGTAGTAGAGCGCCATCCCCCCGAGCAGCTGAACGTCGAAGTGACGCATCTGCAGCGTTCGCTTGCCCGCTTCGCGCACGACGGCGAATGCCTCGGGCAGTACCGAGTCGAGTTCCTCGCCGTTGGCGACCCGCTCCTTCAGGGTCGCGGTCATCGCCTTAAGCTCGGCATCGGACTTGGCCGCCATCGCCGGCTCGAACGCATTGATCTTGTGCAGCGCCTGGCTGTACTGCTTGAGCAGGCGCTCGTTGCGGCTGCCGAAGATCTTGGTGAGGATGTTGGAGATCATAGGTTTACTGACGCGATACCTTGTCCATTTGGGCACGGCGCGCCCAAAAAACAAGGGGTGAGGACTTCCTCACCCCTTCCGTTTCGCCCCGCCGACGTCACGTCGGCGGCAAGCGCCGGCGGTTATTGCGACTTCAGCCGCTGGCCTGCAGAAAACGCGCCGGGTTCTGCGGCACGCCGTTCAGGCGCACCTCGAAATGCAAATGCGGACCGGTCGAACGTCCGGTCGTGCCGACCTTCGCGATAAGCTGGCCCCGCATGACGAAGTCGCCTTCGTTGACCAGCAGGGCCGAACAATGCGCGTACCGGCTGACCAGTCCGTTGCCGTGATCGATTTCGATCATTTTACCATAGGCCGGATGCACGTCCGCGAAGACGACCTTGCCGCTCGCGGCGGCTTCGATCGCGGTGCCGACGTCGGCCGGAAAATCGATGCCTTCGTGGAAACTCTGCTGTCCGGTGAACGGATCGATGCGCCAGCCGAAATTGGACGAGTACCAGGCATCCTCGATCGGCTTCAAGGTCGGCAGAAACTTCTTGCTGGCCGAGTCGGTCACCAGCAGCGCTTCCAGCACGCCGAGCTGATCGGAGCGCTGGTCGACCTGTTGGGCAAGCTGCCCGAGCATCGCGTTGAATTCATCGAGCGAGAGATTGCGCTGCAAGGTCGGCGCAGGGCCGCCGCGTCCCGGTGTCGTGCCCGGCTGCAGGGGGCCGGGTAATTCCTGCGGCTTCAGGCCGGCGAGCTTGGCCAGCCGCTCGCCCAGGCCGTCGAGGCGCAGCATCTTCGCCTGCAGATCGCCCAGCTTGACCGCCATCGCATTCAGATGGCCTTGCAAGACTTCCTGCGTTTTCTGCGCTTCCTGCCGCTGGTCGGCCAGGAGGATCGCCTGCAACAATGGATGATTGATCGCCGCGGCATAGCGCAGCGTCACGTAGTTGAACAGCAGTGTGAACGACAGGAAAAGCGCGAGGAGACCGAACCCGCCGGCCGTCCAGTGTCGCCAGTCGAGGCTCAACGTGCGGGCCCGCGCCGTGGCGCCGGAAACCAGGATAATGTTCAAACTGGATCTCCCTGCAATCGTCGGCCCGCGAGGCGGCGTCCGGCTTCTGGCGAATATGCTAACGTCATGCGGCTCCTAGGGCAAGTACTGGAAACCGAAGCCGCGCTGGCCGATCTCCAGCGCCGCCGGGAGCGCGAGCTCCGCCTGCAGCTACGATTGCGCCGGGCGCTTCCGCCGGCGCTTGCCACCCACGTCAGTGTCGCCGATGCCCGATCCCAGGAACTCGAACTTGTGGCTGCCAGCGGGGCCGCGGCGGCCTTGCTGCGCCAACGCGCGCCCGATGTGCTGCACAAACTCGCCGGGGAGGGGTGGGAATTTACTGGAATAAAGGTGCGGGTGCAAGCCCGCCCGGCGGTGATCGAACCGGAAAAACCCCTAAAGAAACAATTGGATGAAGCGGCGGCTACAACGCTCGAGGCGCTGGCCTCCCGGCTGGGCGACGCACCGCTGGCTAAGGCGCTGCA
>JBDTNP010000222.1:0-1748 GCA_039933695.1 Betaproteobacteria bacterium
CGTAACCGAGGCTGCCGCCGATGCCGTGCGAGCTGTAGGCATGGCCAAGGCGGCGGGGGTTGACGTTGGCGTTGAGGACGGCGAAGTCGGCCGGATGGAACACGCCGTTACCGATGCCCATCAGCACGACCAGCGGAAACAGCCATCCGACCCCGGGCACGAGACCGGCGGCGAGCGTACCGCCGGCGAGGAGCCCAAGGCCGGCGAGCAGGACCGGACGGGCCCCGAAGCGATCGACGGCGAACCCGGCGCCGAACTGGCACAGTCCGCTGGCGACGTACATCAGACTCAGCAAAGCGCCCAGCGTCGCGTAGCTGACGTCGAATTCGACTCGCAGCAGCGGAAACAACGGCGGCAGCACCAGCTGGAAGAAATGCGACAGCGCGTGCGCGGAGCCGACGACGCCGATCACTTTGGCGTCGGCGCGGAACGAGCTGGCCGGAGCACTATCCAAGATAGGCAAAATGGGAGTTGAAGACAGCGGTGCAGCCTCCAATATACTGCATAGCCCGCGTTCCCGTCAGCGTAAGGCGCCTGCCCGCCTCGACGACAATGACGCCGCAGCAGCTCGTTCGATCGATGTCGGACCCACGGAGATTTCCTCATGGTGAACAAGGTCACGAAGTCGGACCAGGAATGGAAGGCGGTCCTGGCACCCGAGCAATACCGCATCACGCGGCAAAAAGGCACCGAGCGGCCGTTCACCGGTGAATACTGGGACAACGAGCGCGCGGGGCAGTATCGCTGCGTGTGCTGCGGCACGCTGCTGTTCGAGTCCGACACCAAGTTCGACGCCGGCTGCGGCTGGCCGAGCTTCTACGCGCCGGCCGATGCCGGCAATGTGCGCACCGCCGACGACTTGAGTCACCTCATGCGGCGCACTGAAGTCATGTGCGCGGCCTGCGATGCCCATCTGGGGCACGTGTTCGACGACGGCCCGGAGCCGACAGGACAGCGCTATTGCATGAATTCCGCATCGCTCAAGTTCGAGCCGAAGGACTGAAACCGAAACGGGCGCGCGCAGCGCCCGCGCGACGATGCGCGTATTGCTCGCCGAAGACGATCCGATGATCGGGGCCAGCGTGCGGCGCGGCCTCGCGCAGGACGGCTTCGCCGTCGACTGGGTCGAGGACGGCAAGGCCGCGCAAGCCGCGCTGGCCGAGCGCGTGCACGACGCGCTGGTGCTCGATCTCGGATTGCCCCGCCAGGCCGGTCTCGACGTGCTGACGGCTATGCGGCGCGCCGGCGATACGCGTCCCGTCCTGATCACGACCGCCCGCGATGCGATCGCCGACCGTGTCGCCGGCCTCGATGCCGGTGCCGACGACTACCTGGTCAAGCCATTCGATCTCGATGAGCTCGCGGCCCGCTTGCGGGCGCTGCTGCGTCGCGGCGCAGGCCGCGCGGCGCCGAAGATCAGCTATGGCGCGCTCGAGCTCGACCCGGCGACCCGCACGGTGCGCCTCGACGGAATGGCGGTCGACGTCTCGCCGCGCGAATTCGCGCTGCTCGCCGCGCTGATGGCGAGGCCCGGAGCGATCCTGTCGCGCGCCCAGCTCGAGGACAAGCTGTATGGATGGAACGAATCGGTGGAAAGCAACACCGTCGAGGTGCATATCCACTCGCTGCGCAAGAAGCTCGGCGCCGATGTCATCCGCAACGTGCGCGGGGTTGGCTGGATGATCGCCAAGCCAGGCAGCAGCGAAGCGGTCCGATGAAATCGATCCGCCGGCAGTTGCTGGTGTGGC
>JBDTNP010000223.1:0-5808 GCA_039933695.1 Betaproteobacteria bacterium
CTCGAAACGCGCACGTCGCGCCGGCGCGGCGAGAGTCTGCTGGTCTGGCGTCTGCGCGTGCTGTTCAGGACGCTGCTGTCGTACACGGTCATGCGGACCGGCATGCGAGTCGGCGAATTCGATCCGGCGGTCTACCGGCGCGAAGTGGTCGAGAATTCGGACTTCCGCAAATACGACGACAATCTGCGGATGACGCTGGACTGCACGCCGGCCGTCGCCGACCGGATCGAGCAGCGCCTCGACCGCGCGCAGCGCGAGAACATCGTGCGCTTCGGCATCCATCGCCAGCCTGCCGCGATCATGACCTGCATCGTCCCGTCGATTACCGAGAGCAACCACGTCCATTTCATCGATGGTGCCGCGGGCGGATACGCGCTGGCCGCCCAGAGATTGCGCGCGGGGGCATGACGGCGCGCCGGCGATTTCATCGGCGATCGCCACGGCGCTGCTCGCGAACACCGGCGCGCATCCGCTTGACGGATGCCGGTACCCGTTTATAATGACGGTACCGACTATAAATACGGTATCCCGATGTCGACCCGCCTGCTCGCCAACCTGCGCCGCAGTCCACCCGCGCCGTCGCCGCCGCTTGTGCCACGCCTGACCGCTCGCCAGCAACAGATTCTCGACTGGATCCGCAGCTTCATCGAGTCGAGAGGCATGCCGCCGACGCGCGCGGAGATCGCGGCGGGCCTGGGCTTTTCCACCGCCAGCTCCGCCGAAGATCATCTGCAGGCGCTGGCCAAAAAAGGTGCGCTCGAACTGGTGCCGGGCGCGTCGCGGGGGCTGCGTCTGAAGGATATCCCCGGGGTCCCGGTTCAGGGCACATTGCCGCTGGTCGGAAGGGTCGCCGCCGGGCAGCCGGTCCTGGCCGCGGAGAACGTCGAGGCGCGCTACCGCGTCGATGCCGCACTGTTCTCGCCACGGGCCGACTATCTGCTCCGCGTGCGCGGCATGAGCATGAAGGATGCCGGTATCCTCGACGGCGACTTGCTGGTGGTGCACAGGACTTCCGACGCGCGCTCGGGGCAGATCGTCGTCGCCCGCCTCTCCGGCGCGGCCGGCGACGAGGTGACCGTCAAGCGACTGAAACGGCGCGGGCGTGAAGTCGTGCTGCAGCCGGAGAACTCGGAGTTTGAAGCGATTGTCGTAAATCCTGCCCATACGGATTTGGCGATCGAGGGCGTCGCGGTGGGACTGTTGCGCACGGGCGCGGTCAAGTAAGCAGGCAGCAGATCGGTTCCGGCATTCGCCGGAACGGCATCGAACTCGAGGAGATTTCTCATGGTCCAGGCAATTCCAGACGGCTACGCCGGCGTCACCTCCTACCTCATCATTCGCGACGCGGCCAGCGCGATCGACTATTACAAGAAGGCGTTCGGCGCGACCGAGCTGATGCGCTTCCCCGGCCCGGATGGCAAGATCGGTCACGCCGAGCTCAAGATCGCCGGCGGGAATATCATGCTGGCCGACGAGTCGCCCGAAATGGGCCATCGCAGCGTACAGTCTTACGGCGGGTCGCCGATCAGCCTGATGTTTTACGTGCCCGATGTCGACAAGAGTTTTGCGCAGGCGATCGCGGCGGGCGGCAAGGTCAAGAATCCGGTCAAGGACCAGTTCTATGGCGACCGCAGCGGTACGTTGACCGATCCGTTCGGCCTGATGTGGACGATCGCGACGCACAAGGAAGACGTCTCGGTGTCCGACATGCAAGAGCGCATGGAGAAGATGATGGCGGCCGGGCGGAACGCCTAGACCGTGCACGGGGAGAGCAGACCGTATCGATAGCGGCAGGTCCTCGGCCGGTCGCGAACGCAAGCGATCCGACCGATGACTCCGACGAACGCGCGGTCGCCGATCCGGGCGCGAAGAAAAAGGGGGACGCATGTATACGCTGTACGGCAAGAAAGGTTCCGGGTCGGCGGCGATCGAGGCCGCGCTGACGATGGCAGGCGCGCCGTATCGCATGGTCGAGACGGCGTCTTGGGAGACCAACGACGCCTTTCGCGATCTGCTCAAGATCAATCCGATCGGCCAGATCCCGACGCTGGCGCTGCCCGACGGCAGCGCCTTGTCCGAAAGTGCGGCGATCCTGATCCATCTCGACGCCGCGCATCCTGGCGCGGGCCTGCTGCCGCGCGAGGAGTCGGCGCGCGCACAAGCGATCCGCGGACTGGTGTTCATCGCCGCCAACTGCTATTCGGCGATCACCGTTCTCGATTTTCCCGAGCGCTTCTATCAGGACATCGACGACTCCGCCAGGGATCACCTTCGCGCGGGCACCAAAGCGCGCCTGCACCGGCACTGGGAAATCTTCGCCGACATGTTTCCGGCGCGGCCCTTCCTTGCCGGCAACGACATCGGCGCGCTGGATCTCTACGCGGCGGTCGTGACCAAGTGGTCGGGTTCGCGCGCGCATCTCGCCCAGCATCGGCCACCGTTCTACGCGGCGCTGCTCAAGGTCGAAACGCATCCGAAAGTGGCTGCCGTGTTTGCGCGCAACTGGCCGGCCAAGTAACGCAAGCGCGAACGCAAACCCGGACGCAAATGCGGACGCAAGCACGGACGCAAGAGCAAGCCCGAACACAAGCGTCGTGACGCCGGCGCTTCGCGCGACAAGCCGACGCCGGCGTCGGCGAGCGCCTTCGGCCGCTCGCGTAATTCCGCGCAGCCTTCGCATATAATGGCCGCAGCGTGCCGTCGCTTGAATCGCCCGGCGCGAATCCGCCCACCCACGCGATGCGCATCCTGCTCAGCAACGACGACGGCTACTTCGCCCCGGGACTGGAGCGCCTCGCCGCGGATCTCGCCCCGTACGCCGACATTACCGTCGTCGCGCCCGAGCGCGACCGCAGCGGTGCGTCCAATTCGCTGACGCTCGACCGGCCGCTGACCGTGCGCCGCGCGCCGAGCGGTTTCCTGTTCGTCAACGGCACGCCGACCGATTGCGTTCACCTCGCCGTGACCGGGCTGCTCGACGAGCTGCCGGACATGGTGATCTCCGGCATCAATCACGGCGCCAACATGGGCGACGACACGATCTACTCGGGCACCGTCGCCGCCGCCACCGAAGGCTACCTGCTGGGCATTCCGTCGATCGCGGTGTCGCTGACCAGCAAGACCGGGCACCATTTCGAGACCGCGGCCAAGGTCGTCGTCGAACTGATCTCGCGCCATCGCCGCAAGCCGTCGGGCGCGTGGCTGCTCAACGTCAACGTGCCCGACGTGCCGCCCGCCGACATCAAGGGCGTGCGCGTCACGCGCCTGGGCAAACGGCACAAGGCGGAATCGGTGGTGAAGACCGAGACACCGCGCGGCGAAACCTGCTACTGGGTCGGGGCGGCGGGCGCCGCCGCCGATGCCGGCGAAGGCACCGATTTTCATGCGGTCGGACTGGGTTTCGTTTCGGTGACGCCGCTGCAGGTCGACCTGACCAACCATACCGAAATGCCGCGCATCGCCGAATGGATCGAAGCATGATGCCGCGCTGTGGCCGATCGTCTTCCTGTCCGGCCGCGGGGCGCACCGGACGGGCCAAGCGATGAGCGCCGGCGTGGAGAAATTCGGCGGCATAGGCATGACGTCGGCGCGCACGCGCACGCGGATGATCGAGCGCCTGCGCGAGCAGGGCATCCGTGACGAGGCGGTGATTTCGGCGATCGCCGCGGTGCCGCGCCACATCTTCGTCGAGGAAGCGCTGGCGATCCGCGCCTACGACGACAGCCCGCTGCCGATCGGCGCCGGGCAGACGATTTCGCAGCCATATGTTGTCGCCCGCATGACCGAGCTGCTGCGGGCCGGCGGCCCATTGCATCGTGTGCTCGAGATAGGCACCGGCTGCGGCTACCAGACTGCGGTGCTGTCGCGCCTGGCCGACGAGGTCTACACGGTCGAGCGTATCGCCTCGCTGGTCGCCAAGGCCCGGCAGAACCTGCGTGCGCTGAAGCTGAACAACGTTCGGATTAAGCATGGCGACGGCTCGACGGATCTGGGCGAGGAGATCGAAGTCGACGGCATCATCGTCACCGCCGCGGCAACCCAGGTCCCGACCGCACTGCTGCGCTACCTGAAAGTCGGCGGCCGCATGGTGCTGCCGCTCGCCATCCATGATGACGACGGGCGCGGAGCGCAGCGACTGACCGTTATCGAAAAGGCGCCGGCCGGCATCCGCGAGCAAAGCTTCGACGCGGTAAGATTCGTACCATTGCTTCCCGGACTCGCATGACTCATTTCAGTTTCGCGCATTCATGTCGCGTGCTTGCGCCGCTCGCTGCCGCGCTGCTGCTCGTATCGTGCATGACCCGTCCACCGGCGCCGGTCAGCGAGCGCGTCGCGCCGCCGCCGGAAACGATCGAGGGCGTGCCGCCCGCGGCGCCAGCGCCGCCGCCGGAAGCCCCGCCGCCGCCGACGCATATTGTCAAGCGCGGCGAAACGCTTTATCAGATCGCGCTCGACAACGGCCTCGATTACCGCGAGCTCGCCGCGTGGAACAATATCGAAAACGTCAACGTCATCCGCGTCGGTCGCGTGCTCGTGCTCGCGCCGCCGGGTGAAGCCGGTGCCGCAGCCGCAGCGTCCGGCACCGCCGTGACGACGCCGCTTCCGGCCGCACCTCCGATCGCACCGGTCGGCAGCGAAACGCGGACCTTGCCGTTCGCCGGGGCGGTGCCCTCCGGCCGCGGCAACACCGCGGCGTACAAAAGCGATCCCAAGGCTCTGAAGCTGCCCTATTCGGAGCAGGCGCTGGCGCAGATGCGGCAGACCAGCGCGGCGGCGCCTCCCGGCCCTGCGCCGGTCGTCGCGCCACCGATCGTCGCGCCATTGGCCGCAGCGGCGCCCTCCGCAACGCCGCCTGGCACGGTCGCGGCCGCACCGGCGCGCATCGAATCCCCACGCGTCCCCGAAATCGACGGCGGCAACATCGATTGGGCGTGGCCCGCGGCCGGCAAAGTCATTTCCGGCTTTTCCGAGACGGCAAACCTGAAGGGCATCGATATCGCCGGCAAATCGGGTCAGCCCGTGCTGGCCAGCGGTCCAGGCAAGGTCGTCTACGCCGGCAATGGCTTGCGCGGCTACGGCAAGCTGATCATCATCAAGCACAACAATACGTTTCTGTCGGCTTACGCGCACAACCGCGAAATCCTGGTCAAGGAAGGACAGCAAGTCGCGAGGGGTCAGAAGATCGCCGAAATGGGCGACAGCGACGCCGACCAGGTCAAGTTGCACTTCGAAATCCGTCGCCTCGGCAAGCCGGTCGACCCGGCGAAATTCCTGCCGCCGGCGTAGCGGCGGCCCGGCCACGCATGAGAGCGCATTCGGCGGCAGACGACGACGAGCCGCCCGCAGCACCGGAGCCCGATACCCAGACGCGCGATTTGCCGCTGGACATGCCGGTCGTCGGTGTCGGCGCCGACTTCCTCAACGACGTCACCCAGATCTACCTGAACGAGATCGGCCAGAGCCCGTTGCTGACGCCGGCCGAGGAGCTCGAGTACGCGCGGGCCAACCGCGACGGCGACTTCGAGGCGCGGCAGAAAATGATCGAGCATAACCTGCGGCTGGTGGTCAGCATCGCCAAGCACTATCTGAATCGCGGCCTGGCGCTTCCCGACCTGATCGAGGAAGGCAATCTCGGCCTGATTCACGCGCTGGAGAAGTTCGATCCGGAGCGCGGCTTCCGTTTCACGACCTACGCGACCTGGTGGATACGCCAGTCGATCGAGCGCGCGATCATGAACCAGTCGCGCATGATCCGGCTGCCGGCACATGTCGTCAAGGAGCTCAACATCGTGCTTCGCGCGATGCGCC
>JBDTNP010000224.1:0-5965 GCA_039933695.1 Betaproteobacteria bacterium
TTCCCCTTAGAGCGCATCGGCACCGGTCTCGCCGGTCCGGATGCGCACGACTTGTTCGAGCTCGAAAACGAAGATCTTCCCGTCGCCGATCTTGCCGGTGTTGGCCGCTTTTTCGATCGCCTCGATCACGCGATCCAGCAGGTCGCTTTTGATCGCGGCCTCGATCTTGACCTTCGGCAGGAAATCGACGACGTACTCCGCACCGCGATAGAGCTCGGTGTGTCCCTTTTGCCGGCCGAAGCCTTTGACCTCGGTGACGGTGATGCCTTGCACGCCGATCGCGGACAGGGCCTCCCGTACCTCGTCCAGCTTGAACGGCTTGATGATCGCGGTTACCAGTTTCATGGTTTGCCCCTAGGTGAATGCGCGCGCTACGGCGCTTCGAATCAGAACGTCTTCTGCAAGAACACCGTGCCGGTCGCCTTGCCGATGTTGCGTCCGGCGAGCGTGTAGCCGGCATCCTTGGCGTTGGTGTCGGTGTAGTAGGCGCCGATGTTGTAGCCGTTGACCGTCCAGGTCACACCCAGCTTCCAGTCGGTGTAGTCGAAGACATCGTTGCTGACCCCGTTGGTGCTGCCCTGGTAGTCCTGGCGGCCGACGTGAGCGTTGAACGTCCATGCATCGTTGATCGGGTAGTTCGCCGACAGGTCGATGTATCCGGCGGTGTCCGGCACGCCGAACGTGTGATCGACGCTGTACGAGTATTTGAGCGATACCCATTTCCACGATATCGCTCCATAAACCTCGGTCGTGTCGGGCTTCGTCGCGCCGTCGATATAGCTGCCGGGGTAGTAGTAATAGAGCACGCCGATATCGGTGCCCCAGTCGTCATTGATCGCGTACTTCCAGCCGCCGTAGATATCCCACTCGAGGCTGCAGCCGTGATTGCAGACGCCGGCATCGTGCAGCCAGCTGATGTTCGAGCCCCAGGTGCCGACGTAGATGCCGTTGGTATTCGCATAGTCGAATCCGCCCTGGAACGCGGGCTTGCGATCGGTCTGCGTAAGTCCGCGGAAAACGTACTGGCTGTAGATGCCGAAGTTGCCGGTGATCGTGTAGTCCGGCTTGGCCTCGGGTGCGGGCGCGGGGGTTTGCGCTTGCGCGGTGCCTGCGCACACTGCGGCGGCCAGCACGGCGAGTGAAAATATGTGGCGCAATTTGGCGTACATCGCTGCTCTCCTTGGCTGAATGGCGAACGAAATTTCCTTATCCACTCAGCACGAGCCATGCCATATCATTAGTTTGTTTAAAATCAATTAGTTATAGTCTGTGGCGGCGGGGCCCCGTATTGCGATGCACCCAGAGTTTGCCCCAAGATAGTGCAGGCGTTGAGCCCGTCGCACGCCAATGGGACGCGCCTGGCAACGCACGCCGCGCGCACGGCTTGCGCGCTTTGCTAGACTCGATCATCGATCGGCAAGGAGGCCCGAATGCTCGACAGCAAAATTCTCGACGACCTCGGTGCGCGCGTGGCCGCAGCATTCGCCGCAAGCCCGGCGCGGGACGTCGAAAAAAACCTGAAGGCGATGCTGGCCGGCGCCTTGGCCAAGCTCGATCTGGTGACGCGCGAGGAATTCGATATCCAGGCGCGCGTGCTGCTGCGCACGCGTGAAAAGCTCGAAGCGCTGGAAGCGCGGGTGGTGGAGCTCGAAGCCCGCGCAGCCAAGCCGCGCTAAGCCGTCCGCACTAGGCGGCCCTAGGCCGAACGGTCGAGCGCGCGCGCCGCCGGCCGCTTAACCTCCCTCGATCATGTGGTTCAAGGTCGAGGAAGGTCTGCTATGGCAATCGCCGTCGTGCACAGCCGTGCTCTGTCCGGCGTCGACGCCCCGAGAGTCACCGTCGAGGTGCACCTGGCCGGTGGGCTTCCGGCCGTGCACTTGGTCGGATTGCCTGAGACCGAGGTGCGCGAAGCGCGCGATCGCGTTCGCGCGGCACTGCAGAATGCGCAGTTCGAATTTCCGGCGCGCCGGATCACCGTCAATCTCGCACCGGCCGATCTGCCGAAGGAATCCGGCCGCTTCGATCTGCCGATCGCACTCGGCATCCTGGCCGCGACCGGGCAGATTCCGGCGCCCGCCCTCGCACAGTACGAATTTGCCGGCGAGCTCGCGCTGACCGGGGAGCTTCGGGCGATTCGCGGCGCGCTGGCGATGGTGCTCGCGGCGCGGCGCGACGGGCGCGCCTTTGTGCTCCCTGCGGCGTCTGCCGCCGAAGCAGCACTCGTTCGCGGCGCGATCGTCCATCCGGCGGGATCGTTGCTCGAGGTCTGTGCGCACCTGACCGGGCGCACGTTGCTCCCGTGCCTGGCGCTGCGCCTACCGAGCGATCCGGTCGCCGGCCCGGATCTCGTCGATGTGCGCGGACAAGCGCGGGCCAAGCGCGCGCTGGAAGTCGCCGCCGCGGGATCGCACAGCATCCTGATGATCGGTCCGCCGGGAACCGGCAAATCGATGCTGGCGCAGCGCCTGCCGGGCCTGCTGCCGCCGCTTTCCGAGGACGAGGCGCTCGAATCCGCCGCGCTGCAATCGCTGACCGGGCGCTTTTGTCCCGACGATTGGGGGCGACGCGCGTTTCGCGCGCCTCACCACACGGCGTCCGCGGTGGCCCTGGTCGGTGGCGGCAGCGATCCGCGGCCCGGCGAAATCTCCCTCGCCCATCACGGCGTGCTGTTCCTAGACGAGTTGCCGGAATGGGACCGCCGGGTGCTCGAAGTGCTGCGCGAGCCGATCGAATCGGGCCGCATCCATATCTCGCGCGCGGCGCGCCAGGCGACGTTTCCGGCGCAGTTCCAGTTCGTCGCGGCGATGAATCCCTGCCCGTGCGGCTATCTGGGCCACGCCAGCGGCAGATGCCGATGCACGCCGGACCAGGTCGCGCGCTATCGGGCGCGCATTTCGGGTCCGCTGCTCGACCGCATCGATCTTCAAATCGAGGTGCCTTCGCTCGCAGCCGACGCATTGCCGGGACCGCGTCGCGCTGCCGTCGCCGGAGAGACGAGCGACGTGGTGCGCGAGCGCGTCGCCGCGGCGAAACAGCGGCAGCATTGTCGGCAGATGAAGGCGAACGCATGGCTGGACGTCAAGGAAGTCGAGCGCTGGTGCGTGCCGAATGCCGACGGCGACGCGCTGCTGAAAAGCGCGTTCGCGCGGCTCGCGCTATCGGCGCGCGCCTACCACCGCATTCTCAAGGTGGCGCGCACGATTGCCGATCTTGCCGGCAGCGACGCGCTCTCGGGGGCGCACGTCGCCGAGGCGATCGGCTACCGGCGGTTCGATCGGATCGCCTGAGCGCACTCGGAACGACCAGGACCCCGACCCGCAGCCGAAGCGCGCACACTTTAGCGCACTAGAAGCCCCTGCCGTCCCAGCGAGGCCAGCGCCGCATCGAGCGCGGCCAGGCGTTCCGGTTCGGGCAGCACCGGCCAGTGCGATGCGGCGATCTCGGCGCGCGTTCGCATGCCGTCGAGCATGGGCAGCAACGCGCGTTCGCCTTCGCGCAAAACGATCGGCTCGTGTCGCAAGTTGGCACTCGCTGCACCGCGCGGCGCGTCGCGCCGGGCGATGGCGCTCGCCTCGGGCCGCGATCCGGAAGCCAGCACGAAGGGCGGGGCCGCGCGATGCAGCTCTGCCGCCCCACCCAGGTGCAGGCGCAGGATCTCGGCGGCAAGGAGATCTCGCTCGGCCGGCGTGTGGTACGCGCCGCCGCCGACCGCGGCGGCCGCTTCCTGGTGCAATCGGTCGAAGGGAGTTGCGAGCGGCCATTGCGCGGCCAATATCGCCAGGGCCGCCTTGACGATGCGGTTCGACGCCTCGACGCTTCGTCCGTCGGCGAAGCGAAAAGTCTCGGGGCGATCGGATGCGAGGTCCGCCGGCGCCTCGTCGTGCTGCAGCGGCGCCGCGACACGCAGCGCCATCACGC
The DNA here is from genome assembly GCA_039933695.1 of Betaproteobacteria bacterium. Taxonomy (GTDB): domain Bacteria; phylum Pseudomonadota; class Gammaproteobacteria; order Burkholderiales; family Casimicrobiaceae; genus PALSA-1003. The sequence continues at coordinate 3,919 of JBDTNP010000224.1, forward strand.
GCGCCGGCGAGAGCTTGCGATCGAGCGCCACGCCCGCGCGGATCAACAGGCTCTGGCGAAAGCTGCGGCTCTTCAGAAAATCGAGAAATTGCTCGCGCCGGATCAACCCGGGCGCGATCCGGTTCAAGGTCGCCTCGACCTTGGGCGGAAGCCCGATCGGCAGCATCGTCCTGACATCGCTGTCGCCCAGATAGCGCAGGCCCCGCGCGCCGATGCGTTCGACGAATTGCTCGAAATACACCGCCTCATTGGCCTCCTCCAGGTATTCGTGCAGGACGTAGTAGTCGGGTTTTTGCCGGATGTGCTCGGCAGCCAGCCGCAGCAGCCGGCCGTAAGCCGAGTCCCGGTCCGGCACCGCATCGGCCAGGAAGTCGAGCGTCGCGCGCGCCTTCGCGACCCGTGCCTGAGGATTTTCGACGCCACGCGTGTGGTAGAGCATCGCCTCTCGCACGGTGGAAAGCATCCGCCAGCCCGGGAGCGTGTTATAGCTGACAAACGCGATGCCGTTGGCGCCGAGCAGCGATGCGCAAAGTGACAGGATCTTGTCCTGCACCGGCGCCGGCACCCACGAATAGATGCCGTGCGCAATGATGTAATCGAAGGCGCCCTGCGCCTCGTCGAAGGCCATGACGTCGATCGCCTGCAGACGGATGTTGCGCAATCCGAGCGCCTCGATTTCGGTCGCGCCGTGCGCGATCTGGACGGCGGACAGGTCGATGCCGACGAAGGTCGATTCCGGATAGCTTGCTGCCATCGGAATCAGGTTGCCGCCGGATCCGCAGCCGATTTCCAGAACGCGGGCGCGCGCGACATCGGGAGCGTCGAAACTAAACAGCGACGCGACCGTGGCAAGATGGTCGGGATGCGTCTGCCGCAGCGGCACGCTCTGGTAGGGAAATTCGTCGTAGCTGGTGCGAAGGGCGGCCGTCATGATCGCGCGTGCATTCGAGCGTATCATGCCGATCGTCGTCGGCGATGCTGCCGCGTACGTGCCGCCGCGCCAAGGCCGGCGCGAACACCCCGAAATCCAGCGATGAATTCACACGACACGTCCCCGCTCGGCAAGGCGACCGGCTATCCCGATCGTTACGACCCGAGCCTGCTGTTTCCGATCGACCGCGCCGCGCAGCGCCAGGCGCTCGGGCTTCGCGGGATGCTGCCTTTCGCCGGAGCGGATCTCTGGACCGCGTACGAAATTTCCTGGCTCGATGCCCGCAACAAGCCACAGCTTGCCATCGGCGAATTGCGCATCCCCGCGGATTCTCCCGCGACCGTCGAATCGAAGTCGCTGAAGCTGTACCTCGGCTCGTTCGCGCAGGAGCCCGTCGCCGCGCGCGAGCGCCTGACGCAGACGATCGCCGGGGATCTCAACCGCATCTGCCGGGCCGAGATCGACGTCGTTCTGCATCCGGCGACGGTGTCGGCTGCGCCGGGCATCGCCGGGTTGCCCGGTGTGTCGGTGGATGACCAAGACGGCGCCGCCGACACGGCCGCCCCCGATCCCGGGTTGCTCGCGGTCGGCTCCGCGATCGCCGAAGAGACTCTGTTCAGCGCGCTGTTCCGCTCCAACTGCCCGGTCACCGGCCAGCCCGACTACGCCGACACGATGGTGCGCTATCGCGGGCCGCAAATAGATCGCGCCTCGCTGCTTTCGTATCTGTTGTCGTATCGCCGTCATGCGGCATTTCACGAAAGCTGTGTCGAGCGGATCTACATGGATCTCATCGCGCAATGCCGGCCCGAGCGCTTGACCGTCTATGCGCGCTTTACCCGCCGCGGCGGCATCGACATCAATCCGTTCCGCAGCAATTGCGAAGCGCCGCCCACCGTAGCGCAGCGCACGCCGAGGCAATAAGCGCCAGCGTGACCGATGCGTGGAGTGGCGCTTAGCCGCTGCTGCAATGCGGTAGAATCGATCGGCGATGGACGCTCTTGCCGATCCCGAAGCCACGCTCTCGGACGCACCTGCCGAAGCCCCGCGGCTGCGCGAGATCCCCTACAACTACACGTCGTTCTCGGACCGCGAGATCGTCATCCGCCTGCTCGG
>JBDTNP010000225.1:0-3601 GCA_039933695.1 Betaproteobacteria bacterium
GCCGGCCTGGTCGGCGCGAAGCTCGTGTACCCGGACGGCAGGTTGCAGGAGGCGGGCGGCATCGTCTGGCGTGACGGCTCGGCGTGGAACTACGGTCGCGACGACGACCCGGGTCGGCCCGAGTACAACTATCTGCGGCCGGTCGATTACTGCTCGGGGGCCTGCCTCGCGGTGCCGCGCCCCCTGTTCGTCGAGCTCGGCGGCTTCGATGTCCGCTACGCGCCGGCCTATTACGAGGATACCGACCTTGCGTTCGCGGTGCGCGCCGCGGGCCGCCGCGTCTATTACCAGCCCGCGGCGACGATCGTCCATTTCGAGGGAATGACCTCGGGCACCGACGAGTCATCGGGAATCAAGCGCTACCAGACGGTCAATCGCACGACGTTCGCAAGCAAGTGGGCCGAGGCGCTGACCCGCCATGGCGCGAACGGTGTCGCACCCGAGCGGGAGCGCGACCGGTGGGCAAGCCGGCGCGCGCTGGTGATCGATGCGTGCATGCTGACGCCCGACCAGGACTCGGGGTCGCTGCGAATGCAGCGGGTGATGGACATTCTTACCAGCCTGGGCTGCAAGGTGACGTTCGTCGCCGACAATCTCGAATACCGGAAACCTTATGTCCAGGCGTTGCAGCAAGAGGGCGTCGAAGTGCAGTTCCATCCGTACACGACCTCGCTTGCGATGCTGCTCGGCGAGCGCGGCGGCGAATTCGACCTGGTGGTGCTGTCGCGGCACTACGTCGCGGCACGGCACATGGCGACGGTGCGCGCCTTCGCCGCGCGCGCGCTGATCGCGTTCGATACCGTCGACCTGCATTTTCTGCGCGAACAGCGCCTGGCGGATCTCGATGCCAGCCGGGCGGCGCGTGGAGCCGCCGAGGCCAAGCGGGCCGAGGAACTGGCATTGATCCGCCGTGCCGATGTCACGCTGGTCGTCAGCGCTGTCGAGCGGGACTTGCTCGCCGAGCTCGCGCCGCAGGCGAAAGTGATCGTGCTGTCGAACATCCACGACCGGCACCAGCACGGCCCTGCATTTGAACAGCGGGCCGGCTTGCTGTTCGTCGGCGGCTTCCGGCATCCGCCGAATACCGATGCCGTCCTCTGGTATGCGAGCGAGATCCTGCCGAGAATCAGGAGCAAGCTTCCCGGTGTGAAGAGCTACATCGTCGGCGCCGATCCGCCGGGGACAATCCGCAGGCTGGCGACCGACGACCTGGTAATCGCCGGCTTCGTTCCGGATCTGACCCCGTATCTCGAAGGCTGCCGCGTCTCGATCTCGCCGTTGCGCTACGGCGCCGGCGTCAAGGGCAAGGTCAACCAGGCGATGAGTTTCGGCCTGCCGGTCGTGGCGACGACCCCGTCGATCGAGGGCATGCAGCTGACGCCGGGAAGCGACGTCCTCATTGGCGACGATCCGGAGGCCTTTGCCGATGCGGTAGTCCGCGCGTATCAGGATCAGGCGCTGTGGGAAGGGCTTGCCGCCGGCGGCCGCGACAACGTGAGCCGCCACTTTTCCCGCGAGGTCGCGACGGCGGCGATCGTCGAGCTTCTGATGCTGTCCGACCGTAAGGCGCGCGACCGGCAATCCGCCTAGGGCCGCGCGGCGATTTTGCACGCGAGCCGCCACGGCCGCCACTGCCGCGCGGACGCCGGCCGGAACCTCAGCGCCGTTGGAACACGATATCCCAGACGCCGTGGCCGAGCTTCAATCCGCGAAGCTCGAACTTGGTTGCCGGACGATAGGCGGGACGCGGCGCGAAGCTTTCCGTCGTGTTGACGAGCAGCGGTTCGGCGCTCGCGGCCGCAAGCACGTCGGTCGCATAGTCTTCCCAGTCGGTCGCCACATGCAGATAGCCGCCCGGGCCCAAGCGCTGTGCGAGCGCATGGATGAATTCGGCCTGCAGCAGCCGCCGCTTGTGATGCCGCTTCTTTGGCCAGGGGTCGGGAAAGAAAACGTGGATGCCCGCAAGGGCGCCCGGCGCGATCATGTGGGCGACGACTTCAGCCGCGTCGTGCTGCACGATACGGACATTGGTGAGGTTCTTTTCGTCGATCAGTTTCAGCAGGCCGCCGACGCCGGGCGAGTGCACCTCGATCGCCAGGAAGTCCCGGTCGGGCTGCGCTTCGGCGATCTCCGCAGTCGCTTCGCCCATGCCGGAGCCGATCTCGAGAATCTTCGGATTGTCGCGGCCGAAGACCGCGGCGAGGTCGAGCACCGCCGGGGCGTACGGAATGCCGAAGCGCGGCAGCAGCGCCTCGCGGGCGCGCTGCTGCGCGGGCGAAAACCGGCCCTGGCGCAGCACAAAACTGCGGATCGGCCGGCGCACATGCGCGCGCGTTGCGTTCATCGGAGCGCGGCCGCCAGGATGCTCACGGCGCGATCCGCGTCCAGGCCGGATCGGTCAGTTTGCGCGCGATCGTCGCCGGAGCGCCGGCCGGATCGACATTGAATTCGATCAGCAGCGTGTCCGAATCGCGCCAGGTCGCGCCGGCATCGGACCAGTCTGCGCCCGGAGTCAAGCGCAACTCCTTGCGGAAGCCATCGCGCGTGACCCGCCAGACGGCGATCTCGTTGCCGCAGTGCTGCGCGCAGACGTCGGCGACGGCGAAACGCTGCCGGTCGGGCGAGAGCCGCGGCTCCGCCGGCAAATCGACGAGGCGTCCGGTCGCGCGTTGCAGCAGCGCAAAGTTCGCGCTGTCGCCGGCGGTCACGTAGATCACCACGCTGTTGATGCCGTCGAGATAATCCCAAAGGCTGTACGAGCGGCCGTTGACGGGGTCGTCGCTGTCGGTGAAGGAGGTGGTGCCCGACGGAAAGAGCGACACGATCAACGCATTGCCGTCGCGGCGGGCAAGGCCCGGCAAGCGCGGGAGCTGCAAGGTCTCGATCAATCGGCCGCAGTGAGCGGCGTCTTCTGCGCCGGTGCAGGCCGCTTCGATCTCCGCGCGGGTCAGCGGCGCGGCCTGCACGAACAGCGGCAGGCAGCAGAAGAGCACGACCCACGCGCGCCGGGCCGGCGAGAGCCCGAGCGCGACGTCTGTGCGGCTCAAGCGATCAGGCCGGTCGTCGGCGAGCTGGGATTGGCCGCGTAGAACTTGCGCGGCATGCGGCCGGCACGGAACGCTTCGCGGCCGGCCTCGACGGCTTTTTTCATCGCACCTGCCATCAGCACCGGGTCCTTTGCCAGCGCGATCGCAGTGTTCATCAGCACGCCGGCACACCCGGCCTCCATCGCGATGGCCGCATCGGAGGCGGTGCCCACGCCGGCGTCGACCAGCACCGGCACTTTCGCCTGCTCGATGATCAGCTTCAGGTTCCACGGGTTGAGTATCCCCATCCCGGAGCCGATCAGCGACGCCAGCGGCATGATGGCCACACAGCCGACCGCCTCGAGCTCGCGCGCGATGATCGGATCGTCGGAGGTGTAGACCATGACGTCGAAGCCGTCGGCCACCAGCGTCTCGGCCGCGCGTATCGTCTGCCGCACGTCGGGGAACAGCGAATTCGCATCGCCGAGGACCTCGAGCTTGACCAGCTTGTGCCCGTCGAGCAGCTCGCGTGCAAGCCGCAGCGTACGCACCGCGTCGTCGGCCGTGTAGCAGCC
>JBDTNP010000226.1:0-3917 GCA_039933695.1 Betaproteobacteria bacterium
ATCCCCGGCAGGTCGAGGCGCTGGTGCGGCGCGTGCGCGAGCGCTGGCCCGATCTCGAGCTCGCGCTGCACTTTCACAATACGCGAGGAATGGGGCTGGCCAACGTGCTGGCGGGACTCAGCGCCGGCGTCGTGCGCTATGAAGGCTGTCTCGGCGGCCTGGGTGGCTGCCCGTTCGCGCCGGGTGCCACCGGCAACATCTGCACCGAGGATCTTGTGCACATGCTGCACGCTATGGGCTACGCGACCGGCGTCGACCTGGACCTGCTGCTCGCGGCATCGCGCCGCTTGGGCGAGATCGTCGGGCACGATCTGCCGGGGCAGGTGGTCAAGGCGGGAAAATCGACCGACCTCCATCCGCCGCCGGCCGAGCTGGCTCATTGAACGTTGCCGGCGGCAGTGGTCCGGCAGCCTCGTTGACACACCGTGAGCCCTATGTGAGCATCGACCGTACCGACCTGATATTTCGAGCATGCGGGCGAGACACGCTGCGCCCGCGCCGTTTTCGCACCTGGAGGATTCCATGAAGCTATTCCGCATGATCGCGCTGGCCGCTTGCGCGACGGTCGCCGCCGCATTGCCGCTGGTTGCACAAGCGCAGGGCAAGATAGAAAAGCCGAAGGTCGCCATCGCCGTCGGCGGCAAAGCCGGCTTCTATTACCTGCCGCTGACGATCGCCGAGCGTCAGGGCTATTTCAAGGACGAAGGCCTCGACGTCGAGATCAGCGACTTCGCCGGCGGGTCGAAGGCACTGCAGGCGGTCGTCGGGGGCAGTGCCGACGTCGTCTCGGGCGCGTGGGAGAACACCATCGACCAGCAGCCGAAGGGCCTCAACATGCAGGGCTTCGTGCTGCAGGGGCGCTACCCGGCAATCTCGCTGGGCATCGTCAAGAGCAAGGCGGCGTCGTACAAGTCGCCGAAGGATCTCAAGGGCATGAAGATCGGCGTCAGCGCGCCCGGGTCGAGCACCAACCGGCTGGTGCTGCACATGCTGGCCAAGGAAGGCTTGAAGGGTGACGACGTTTCGATCATCGGCGTCGGGACCGCATCGGGTGCCATCGCCGCGGTCGAGGCGGGCAACATCGACGCGATCTCGAACGTCGATCCGGTGATCACGATGCTCGAATCCAAGGGAGACATCGTCCTGATCGCCGACACGCGCACCGCCAAGGGGACGGCGGCGGTGTTCGGCAGTTCCGACATGCCGGCGGCCGCGCTGTACGCGCCGATCGACTTCATCAAGAAGAATCCGAACACCGTGCAGGCGCTGACGAACGCGATCGTGCGCGCGCTGCTCGGGCTCGACAAGGCGACGCCCGACCAGGTCGTCGCGACGGTGCCTCCCGAATATCTGCTGGGCGACAAGGCCGGGTATCTCGCGAGCTACAACAAGGTCAAGGATGCGTTTTCGACCGACGGCCGGTTCAACAAGGAAGGCGCCGAAAACACGCTGAAGTACCTGGCGGCGTTCAATCCTGCGGTCAAGCCGGGCGCGATCAACCTCACGCAGACGTTCGACAACAGCTACGTCGACAAGGCGCTGGCGAAATACAAGAAGTAAGCGGCATGCCGTCCGCCCCGGGCGCCATTCGCCAGCCGGCGCTGGCGCTCGAACATGTGACCTGCACGTTCGCTTCGCGCGAGCATCCAGGCGACCGCTACACCGCCGTGCGGGACACGACACTCACAGTGAGCGAGGGTGAATTCGTCTCCGTCGTAGGCCCGACCGGCTGCGGAAAGTCGACCTTGCTCAATGTCGCCGCCGGCTTGCTCGCGCCGTCGTCCGGTGAGGTTCGCGTCCTCGGCGGACCGCTGACCGGCATCAACCGCAGCGCCGGCTACATGTTCCAGGCCGATTCGCTGATGCCCTGGCGGAGCGCGCTCGACAATGTTCTGGCCGGGCTGCAATTCGCCGGCGTCGACGCGCGCGAAGCCGACGCGCGCGGCAACGCATGGCTGTCGCGCGTCGGGCTGACCGGATTCGCGCGCCGCTTTCCGCATCAGCTTTCCGGCGGCATGCGCAAGCGCGTGGCACTCGCGCAAATGCTGATCCTCGACCCGAAGATCCTGCTGATGGACGAGCCGTTCTCCGCGCTCGACGTGCAGACGCGCCAGCTGATGGAGAACGAGCTGCTCGAGCTCTGGTCGGCCGATCGCAAGTCGGTGCTGTTCATCACGCACGACCTGGAGGAGGCGATAGCGCTGTCGGATCGGGTCATCGTTCTGTCAGCGGGGCCCGAGACGCATCCGATCGGCGAGTTCGTCATCGACCTGCCGCGCCCGCGCGACGTCAACGAGATCCGGATGACGCCGCGCTTCGTCGAGATTCACGGCGACATCTGGCACGCGATGAAGGACGAAGTGCTTAAGGGCTACGCGCAGAGCCGGAAGACGCAGTGAACGCGCCTCGCCGCCGATGACGATCAACACGCCGCGCGCCAGGCTCGTGCTCTACCACGCGCTGCTGCTCGGCGGCGTCATCCTGTTCTGGTACGCGATGACCGAGCCGGGGCTGATCCCGCCGTTCTGGTTCGACGATCCGACGCGGGCCAAGTTCTTTTTCGGCCAACCGTTCAAGATATTCCAGCGGATCTGGACCTGGTTCGCCAGCGGCAGCATCTATGTGCATCTCGGCGTTACCCTCGTGGAGACGCTACTGGCGTTCGCGATCGGCACGCTGCTCGGACTGGTGTTCGGACTGTGGCTGGCGCTCGCGCCGACCGCGTCGACGCTGGCCGACCCTTACATCAAGGCGATGAATGCGATGCCGCGCGTGATCCTGGCGCCGATATTCGCCGTATGGTTCGGACTCGGTATCGCATCCAAGGTGGTGTTCGGCGTGACGCTGGTTTTTTTCATCGTCTTTTTCAATGTCTACCAGGGCGTGAAGGAAGTGAGCCCGGTCGTGCTCGCCAACGCCCGCATGCTGGGCGCATCGGGCCGCCAACTGCTGCGCCATGTTTACCTGCCGTCGGCGACGAGCTGGGTGTTCTCCAGCCTGCACACATCGATCGGCCTCGCGTTCGTCGGCGCCGTCGTCGGCGAATACCTGGGATCGGCGCGCGGCGTCGGCTACCTGATCCAGCAGGCCGAAGGCGTGTTCGACATCGACACCGTTTTCGCGGGCATCCTGGTACTGACAGTGTTCGCGCTGATACTGGACTTTGTCGTGACTCGCGTCGAAAACCGCCTGCTGGTCTGGCGGCCGGGAACGGCGGAAACCGAGCGTCTGTAGCGCCGCAAATTAACTGCCTTTCGGGCAAGTCCGCAGTCTATACTGCGCTTGGCGAACTCCATCCCGGGCTTCGCCTTCCCACGTCAACAGAGGTGTTGGCCCATGGTCACCCAGAATCGCGCGGTGTTGTCAGTGGCGGTAGCTGCTTTGGTTTCGATGACGTTGATTGGTAACGCTGCGGCGGTCACGCTGCGGAAACCTGTTGAGAACGGTGTAATCGCACAGAATGACCCCACCGTAGGTTGTGCCGGGGGCTCGTACGGCGATGGGTTCAAGCTGGACTTTCGTTGGTCAAGGAGCACGTCACCAAACTTCGCCTATTACCATTTGGTCGTTCAACACGCCAGCGCCAGCCCGATCATCGACGACAATTTCAGGAAACATAGATTCATTTCACCAAGTTGCGGCTTTGTTATCGACTCGAACCTCGCCAATTGGCATTGGCAGGTGACGGTTTTTGACCAAGCCGGGAACCTCCTGGAAACTTCGGAGCTGAGATCTTTCAGCTTTGCTCCCTGCCGCCTGTCGAGCGGGCAAGCGTGCAACGCAGCACCTTGAGAGCAGACGCGGTTGGTCCGGCGCGACAGGGCGGTTTGACCTGGTTGCGTAAAAAAGCGTAGAATCGACTTTCTGACGCGGGGTGGAGCAGTCTGGCAGCTCGTCGGGCTCATAACCCGAAGGTC
>JBDTNP010000227.1:0-5101 GCA_039933695.1 Betaproteobacteria bacterium
TTGCTGAAGAATTCGGCGACAGCATTGCGCTGATCCTCGACGGCGGTCCATCGCGTCACGGCATCGAATCGACGATCGTCGATTTCAGCAGCGGTGACCCCGTCGTGCTGCGCCCCGGATCGATCACCAGCGGCGATCTCGCGCGCGTCCTCGGCGCCGCGCCGCGTTCAGCCGGCGCCGGCGCGGCTCGCGCTCCGGGGACGCTTGCATCGCACTACGCCCCACACACGCCGGCGAAGCTGCTGCCGCGCGAGGAGTTGCTGGCGGCGCTGGCCGATCTCGGCGGGCCGGGCGGGCACATCTCGGTGCTCGCCCATTCGGTGGCGCAACCGCCGGAGTTCGAGGGCACGTGGTTCGATGCCCCGGTCGAGAGCGCGCGCTACGCGCAGCAACTTTATGCCAACCTGCGCGCACTGGACGCGCGCGAGGCCGACGAGATCTGGATCGAGGCGCCGCCCGATGGACCCGACTGGGTCGCTATCGGCGACCGCCTGAGGCGGGCGACGCATCGGGATTAGGCGGCGTCAGCAGCGAGCCTCGAATGCGCGCTGGAGGAACGCCGCAACGCTTTGCCCGAGCTCCTTGCGCCGATTTGCCATGAAGTGATCGGTCCCGGGAATCGTGATCTGGCGCGAGCAGGCGTCCCGCGGCAGCTTGTTCGCGCGCAGAGGCGCGGCATCGACAATTTCCGGCAGCTCGTTCTGCGCGACGACATCGAGCACCGGTTGCCGCGGCTGCGCTTCGAAGTCGCCCTGCATGCCGATCGGCACCCAAGCGGCGACGCCGGTTGCGCCTGAGGAGGCGAGATACCTGTCGCCCATCACCGCACCGAGGCTGTGCGCCACGACGGCGATTTTGTCGATGCCGCGGCTGCGAAGAAAGGCGACGCCCGCAGCGATGCGCTCGCCGGCTTCAGGATACAGCGCCGCATAGTCTGCGCGCGAAGCATCGGCCGCGAGCACCGGCATCTGCACCGACAGCGTGGCGATCCCCGCATCGGCAAGATCGGTACGCAGTCCGTTGATCAGCCCCCAATCGGCGTGCACGCCGAGCCCGTGGACGATCACCGCGCCGCCGACCGGCCTGGCTTGCGGCATCGTGAATATCGCCAGCACGCGAGCCCGGTGCGGCGTCGGCAGATAGACGGGGTCGCCTACGACGATCGCGGGCACGATCTCAGCAACGATACGGTCCTCGCGCACGTAGTCGGCGCCGGCCGCGCGTGCGTCGAATACCGCGCAAGCGAGTAGCGCGACGCCGAAGCCCCATGTCGCGCGCATCGCCACCATCGTGTGTCCCGATCGCCTGCTACCATTGCATCGCAAACGCATCGATCGATCATACCCGCAACCCATGCCGCGACGTCCGCCCGCCGTTGTGCTCGCCCCGGATTCGTTCAAGGGATCGCTGTCGGCATCGGCCGCGGCGGCGGCGCTCGCCGAAGGCTTGCGCCGGGTCTGGCCCGACGCCGATCTTCGCCTGTGCCCGATGGCGGACGGCGGCGAGGGAACGCTCGACGCGATCCTTTCGTGCGGCGGACAGCGATTGACCGATGACGTCAGCGATGTCTCGGGCAAGCCGATAGCCGTCGCTTATGGATTGATCGGCGAGCCGGCGACCGCGGTGCTCGAAGTCGCGCAGGTCGTGGGGCTGACCGATCGCGCCGTCGCCGCGGTCGACGTCGAGCATCGCACGACCCTGGGCGTCGGCGAACTGATGCGCAATCGCCTCGACGCGCGCGTCCGCCGCCTCATGATCGGCCTGGGTGGCAGCAGCACCAACGACGGCGGCGCCGGCTTGCTCGCGGCGCTGGGACTCGCGCTCACCGATGCGCGCGGCCATGCGATAGCGCCCACACCCGCCGGGCTCGCCGCGCTGGCGGCGGTCGATGCGAGCAGTCTCGATCCGAGGCTTGCCGACACCACGATCATCGTGATGTCGGACGTCAACAATCCGCTGACCGGCGAGCGGGGCGCGACGGCGATCTTCGGCCCGCAAAAAGGCGTGCCGCGCGAGCGCGTCGACGAATTCGACGGCCGCATCGCGAACTTCGCCGCGCTTACCGAGCGTGCGCTCGACCGGCATGCGCAGGATAAGCCTGGCGCCGGCGCCGCCGGCGGGCTTGGCTTCGCATTGCAGTTGATCGGCGGCGAGATGCGCTCAGGTGCGGAGGTCGTCGCCGACCTGATCGGACTCGACGCGGCGCTCGACGGCGCCGACTGGGCGATCACCGGCGAAGGGAAAAGCGATGCACAGACCGCGCTGGGCAAGACGCCGCTGATCGTGGCCAGACGCGCGGCGGCGCGGCAGATTCCCGCGACCTTGATCTCGGGAAGCATCGACCGTTCGGCGCTGCCCGAGTTAGGCCGTCATTTCGCCGGCTGCTTTTCGCTGCCGTGCGGCCCGGCAAGCCTCGAGCAATGTCTGGCTCAGGCCGCCGCGCTGCTTGCCGATCGCGCCGAACAGGCCGCGCGCCTGTTCGATGCCGCGCGCCGTTAGCAAAGGCGTCAGTGCACGGCGCCCATCAGGTGGTCGGGCAGCCAGGTTGCAATTTCGGGGAAAATGCAGATCAGCACAATCGCCAGCATCATGCACAGAACGTACGGAATCGTTCCCCACATGATGCGCGTCACCGGCACGTCCGGCGCGATCGCGCTGACGATGTAGATGTTGAGCCCGACCGGAGGATGGATCAGTCCGATCTCCATGTTGATCGTCAGGATGACGCCGAACCAGACCGGGTCGAAGCCGGCCGCCTTGATGATCGGATAGAGGATCGGCGCCGTCATCAGGATGATCGCCGCCGGCGGAATGAAAAATCCGCAGACCAGCAGGAAGACGTTGATCATCCCCATCAGCACCCAGCGGTTGACGTGCATGTCGGCGATGCCTTGCGCCAGCGTCTGCGTCAGGTACAGCGAGGTCAGCATGTAGCCGAACAGCACCGCCGCGGCGATGATCATCAGGATCATCACCGATTCGCGGGTCGTATCGCGCAGGATCTTCCACCATTGCCGCGGCCGCCACATCCGGTAGATCACCATTGCCATAACGACGCAGAGCGCGGCTCCGACGCCGGCCGCCTCCGACGGGGTCGCAACGCCGCCGTAGAGCACGTACATCACGCCCAGGACGATGGCGAGAAACGGCGCGACCTTCGGAATCGATCCGAACTTCTGCTTCCAGCTGTAGCGAAAGCCTGGCGCATGTGCTCGAAAGCCCCGCTTCCAGATGATGAACAGTGTCCAAAGGATGAACAGGCCCGTGAGCATCACGCCTGGCAGCACGCCGGCCAGGAACAGCCGGCCGATCGACGTCTCGGTCGCGATGCCGTACAGGATAAAAGTGATCGACGGCGGGATCAGGATGCCCAGTGTGCCGCCGGCGCAGATCGATCCGGTGGCGACATCATCGGGATAGCCGCGGCTTCTCATCTCCGGGATGCCCATCTTGCCGATCGCAGCGCAACACGCTGGCGACGAGCCGGTAAGGGCAGCGAACAGCGCGCAGGCGCCGAGATTGGAAATGACCAGGCCACCCGGCAATCGGTACAGCCAGTGGTCGAGCGCCTCGTAGAGATCCTTGCCGGCGGGCGACGAGCCGATGGCGGCGCCCATCATCACGAACATCGGTATCGACACCAGCGTGAAGTCGTTGAGGCCCGCGTAGAACGTTTCCGCGATCACGTGCAGCGCGTCGAAACCCTGGAACAGGAGCACGAACGCAATTGAGATCGCACCCAGTCCGAAAGCGACCGGGGCACCCGACAGCAGCACGAGCAGCGTGGCGAGCAGCACCAGTCCGCCCTGCGTGGCCGGACTCATGTGCTGCGTTCCTTGGTGATTCCGAACGGCGGCTCACGACCGGTTACGAGCGCCAGCAGGTCCGCGATGCTTTGCAGGGTTAGAAGGCCGAGGCCGATCGGCATCGACGCGTACGGAATCCACAGGCGCGCGCGCCACATGGTGTCCGACACCCACTTGCTGTCCCAGGCCTCCTTCCAGAACAGGGAGGTCAGCACGGCGATGACCACGCAGAAGGCCAGCGTCAACCCCGAAGCGAACAGAGCCAGCCACCGCCGCTTCCGGGGGCCGGCGTAATGCGGCAACACGTCGACGTTGACGTGGCCGCGCGTCATCAGCACGAACGGGCTGCCGATGAACGTCGCGGCGACCAGGCAGTAGGTGACGAAATCGGTCTGCCAGATCGTGTTCAGGTTGAGCACATAGCGCACGAACACCATCTCGCAGACCACGACGACGCCGGCAGCGATCAGCGCCGCGGCGACGAAGCCGCAAAGCATCGAGACTTGCCTGACACGGCGGACGAAGCGGTCGATCGCGTGTGCGGCCATGCTTCGCGGGCGCGGTGGACCGGCGGACGCGTTGCGCGTCCCGCCGTCGGTCGTTTCGCTCGCTACTTGACGCTCAGCGCTTCGTCAATCAGTTGCTTGCCGTCCGGCACTTCCTTGGCGAACTCCGCGTACGAGCTCTGCTTGGCGAGATTGACCCAGGCGTCGTACTCGGCCGGAGTCATGGTGACGACTTCGACCTTATGGTCCTTGAACGCCTTGATCATCTCCGCGTCGAGCCCCGGGCTTTCCTTAGCGAAATAGTCCTGCGCCTTTTTCCCGGCCTTGAGCAGCACGTCCTGCTGCTTCTTGTCCAGGCGATCGAAGCTCTTCTTCGACATCAACACAGGCTCGTACATGAACCACAGCGCGTTCTCGCCCGGCGCGGTGATGCACTTGACCTGTTCGTAGATGCGAAACGAAACGAAACTGCCGGTGCTGGTATCGGTCGCCTCGGCAACGCCGGTCTGCAGCGCGTTGTAGACCTCGTTGCTGGGGATCGAGACGATCGACGCGCCGGCCGCCTGCCACATCGCCGCGAACGTCGGGCCCGCCGAGCGCATCTTCTGGCCTTTTACGTCGTCCGGCGTGCGAATGCAGTTCTTCTTGGACGCGACGGCGCCAGCAAGCCACGCGTCCGAAAGAACGATGACGCCCGCCTGTTCGATCTTGGCCTTTATGTCCTTCATGAACTTGGAATTGCCCAATCTCGCCGCGCGCTCGTGGTTGCGCACCAGGCCAGGCATCAGC
>JBDTNP010000228.1:0-3718 GCA_039933695.1 Betaproteobacteria bacterium
GATGTCCGATTCCTTGAAGCCGGCGTTGTTCAGGAGGTCGATCCAGTACTGGATGTGCATCGTCTGCTGCTTCAACGGAAACGCGTAATACGCCCGCTTCTTGGTCTGGTCGTCATACAGGTATGTCGTCTCGACCGTGTTGGGAAGGAAGTTCGCCTTCATCGGCGTGAGGACGTCGGTGATGTCCTCGAGCTTGTCGTCGAACGCCCATTTGCCGGTGACCTGGAAATCGTAGACGTCGGCATACGCCACATCGGGCGGCGTGCCGGCATCGAGCGCCGCGACGGTCTTCGGAATCATGTCCTGCACGGGGTACTGCGACAGTTCCACCTTGACCTTGGTCTTGTCCTCGAATTTCTTGATCGCCGCGAACAATGCGTCGTCCTCGGATTTGTAGAAGCCCTTTACCCACCAGACATTAAGCGTTTCCTGCGCCAGCGCTTGTCCCGCGAACGCCAGCGCGCAGCCGGCAACGACACCGGCGATGAGCTTGTTCATTGCATCTCCTCCTTCGATTCCCTTGGGTTATGAGTCTGCCGCGTTCCACAAGTGGCCGAGGCAGCGTAAGGTCAAGCCATTTTACTGTCAATCCAGGCCGGCATCACATGACGGCTCCCAAATACCACGGTACGAATTCGTTCTGCCCGTAGCCGTGCAGTTCGCTCTTGCTTTTTTGGCCCGAGGCGGTGTCGAGGATCATGCGGAAGAATCGCTCGCCGATTTCGTCGACCGATGCGCTGCCGTCGACAATCTCTCCGCAGTTGATGTCGATGTCTTCCTCCTGCCGGTTCCACAACGCGGTATTGGTCGCGAGCTTAAGCGACGGCGACGGCGCACAGCCGTACGCGGAGCCGCGGCCGGTCGTGAAGCAGATCATGTTGGCGCCGCCGGCGACCTGTCCGGTCGCCGACACCGGATCGTAGCCCGGCGTGTCCATGTACACGAAGCCCCGGGCGGTCACCGGCTCGGCGTACTCGTAGACGGCGACGAGATTAGTCGTGCCTCCCTTCGCCACCGCACCCAGCGACTTTTCGAGGATCGTCGTCAGGCCGCCGGCCTTGTTGCCCGGAGAGGGATTGTTGTTCATCTCGCCCTTGTTGCGCGCCGTATATTCCTCCCACCATTTGATCCGCGAGATCAGTTTGTCCGCGACTTCCTTCGATACCGCACGCCGCGTCAGCAGGTGCTCGGCGCCATAGATCTCCGGCGTCTCGGACAGGATCGCAGTGCCGCCGTGCCTGACCAGCCGGTCGACCGCCGCGCCAAGCGCGGGATTGGCCGTGATGCCCGAGTAGCCGTCCGAGCCGCCGCACTGGAGACCGAGCACCAGATGACTCGCCGGGACGCGCTCGCGCACGACCTGATTCGCATGCGGCAGCATTTCCCTGACCATCGCGATACCCTTGGCGATCGACTTCCCGGTGCCCCCGGTGTCCTGGATGCTGAACGTATGCAGCAGCGGGCCTTCCTGCAGGCTTTGGGCGCCGAGCAGCGCGTTGATCTGGTTGGCTTCGCAACCCAGACCGACGATCAGCACGCCGGCGAAGTTGGCGTGGCGCGCGTAGCCGCCGAGCGTGCGCCGCAGCACCTGCATGCTCTCGCCCTGCACGTCCATGCCACAGCCGCTGCCGTGCGTCAGCGCGACGACGCCGTCGACGTTGGGGAACTCCGCCAGAGCCTCGCCCTTGAACGCATCGGCGATGCCGTGCGCGACGGTTGCCGAGCAATTCACCGTCGACAGGATGCCGACGTAGTTGCGCGTTGCGACGCGGCCGTCGGGCCGGACGATGCCCATGAATGTCGCCGCCGGCTCGACGAATTGCGTCGGCTTGGCGTCGGCGCCGATCGCGTAATCGCGGGCGAACTCGCCCATTGCCAGATTGTGCAGGTGCACGTGTTCGCCGGGTCCGATCGGACGTTTGGCGAAGCCGATGATCTGGTTATAGCGCTTGACCGGCTCGCCGACCGCGATGGCGTGCGTGGCGACCTTGTGCCCGGGCGGAATCAGTCCCGAAATCGTGACTTTTTCGTCGAGCAGCACGGTGCCCGACACCAGCTGCTGCCGGGCGATGACGACGTCGTCAGCCGGATGAAGGCGAATCGTGAAGGAAGTCTTGGTCAGCATGTCGAACTCCGGTCGCTTCAGGCGGCGACGACCTGGACCTTCGTGCTCCTGGTCTTGTCCTTGGCCAGCTCGAATGCCTTGACCGCATCCTCCAGCGGGAACTGGCCCGACAGCAGCGGCCTGACGTCGACGCGGCGCGACGAAATGTAATCGACCGCCCAATCGAATTCGATTCCCCAGCGGAACGCACCCTTCAGATCCAGCTCCTTGGCCATGATCTCGTTGACGACGAACGGCAGCGGCTCGTGCGGAATCGTTCCGACCTGCACGATCGTGCCGCCGCGCTTCGCGGCCGCGACGCAGGCCTTCAACGCGACGAAACTTCCGGAAACCTCATACGCGACATCGTATTGCGGCGCCGCCAGCGCATCCGGCTCGCGGTCGGCGCGGATCGTCCGGTCGGCGCCGGCTTCCCGTGCGGTCGCCAGCGGCCGGTCGAGAATGTCGGAGACCGCGATGTGCCTGGCGCCGGCGAGGCGCGCGGCGATCACCGTCAGGCAGCCTATCGTCCCCGCACCGGTGATCAACACCGACTTGCCGAGCAACTCCGGGCCGCGATTGACGGCGTGCAGCGCAACCGCGAGCGGTTCGGCGAACGCGATCTCACCCAGCGAGACGTCGGCGGCGACGGGATAGCATTGCCGCTCCCCCATCACGAAATACTCGCAGAACATGCCTTGCACGTGCGGGTAGATGCTGGCGCTCCCGAGGAAGCGCATATTGCGGCACAGCTGCTCGCGGCCCTCGCGGCAGTAGTCGCATTGCCCGCAGGCATGCGACGGGCTGACGGCGATCTTGTCGCCTGGCTTGACCCGCGTGACGCCGGCGCCGACCTTGGCGACGACACCCGAGGCCTCGTGCCCCGGAATCAACGGTTCGCGAACGACGAAGCTTCCGTTGCGGCCTTCGTAATAGTAGTGGAGATCGGATCCGCAGATGCCGCCGGCACCGAGCCGGATCAGCACCTGGCCGGGGCCGGCTTCGGGCAGCTCGCTCTCTTCGATGCGCAGGTCTTCCTTGGCGTGAATTCGGCAGGTCAGCATGATCGTTCCTTTGTCGGGCCGGGCCGCGGCTATTGCCGCGCATCCCAGCCGGTGTTGAAGCGCTTGTAGGCCTTGTTCAAATGCTTCTGCATCGCCGTGCGCGCTTCGTCGGGGTTTCGTGCCACGATCGCCTTCAGGACGTTGCGATGCTCGGTGATCGCCGCGAACCAGAGCTCGGGTGTGTCGTAGTGATGCTCGAGCTGCGCGAACAGCGGCCCCATCCGCTCTTCCCAGAGCATTTTCAGCACCGCCACCAGCGCGCCGTTGCCGGTCGCCTCGGCGATGCGCAGGTGAAACAGCCGATCGGCGGCGAGCGGCTGCACCTTGTCGGTTTCCATGATCCGCTGCATCTCGTTGAGCGCATCTTCGATCGCGGCGATATGCTCCTTTTTCGCCGACTTGGCGGCCAGCGCCGCGCATTCGCCTTCGATGATCCAGCGCGCGCGCAAGAGCTCGAACGGTCCCGACGCGGCCTGCACTTCTCCGTCGTGGCCATTTCCGCCGCCGAGGACGTAGATGCCCGAGCCGATGCGCACTTCCACCAGCCCTT
>JBDTNP010000229.1:0-7097 GCA_039933695.1 Betaproteobacteria bacterium
CGGCGATTACCTCGGCGGCACCGTGCAGGTGATCCCGCACATCACCGACGAGATCCAGAGCTGGATCGCCAACGGCGCCGGTGACGCGGAGGTCGCGGTGGTCGAGGTCGGCGGCACCGTCGGCGACATCGAGTCGCTGCCGTTCCTCGAGGCGATCCGCCAGCTCGGCATCAATCTGGGCCGCGAGAACGTCTGCTACATCCACCTGACCCTGGTGCCGTTCATCGCGACCGCCGGCGAAATGAAGACCAAGCCGACGCAGCATTCGGTCAAGGAGCTGCGCGAGATCGGTATCCAGCCCGACGTCGTCCTCTGTCGTGCCGACCGGCCGCTGCCCGAAGGGGACAGGCGCAAGATCGCGCTGTTCACCAACGTGCCGCCCGAGGCGGTGATTCCAGCGCTGGACACCGATTCGATCTACAAGATTCCAGCGGCGCTGCACGCCGAAGGCCTCGATGAGATCGTCTGCCGCAAGCTCAACCTGAGCCCGAAGCCGGCCGACCTGTCGGTCTGGACGAAGCTCGTCGACGCGCTGGTGAACCCCGAGCATCGCGTCAACATCGCGATGGTCGGCAAATACGTCGACCTGACCGAGTCGTACAAGTCGCTGTCGGAGGCACTGATCCATGCCGGCATCCACGCGCGGAGCAGGGTCGACATCCACTATGTCGATTCGGAGGCCGTCGAGCGCGACGGCCTCGATTGCCTGAAGGGCATGGACGCGATACTGGTTCCCGGCGGCTTCGGCAAGCGGGGCGTCGAAGGCAAGATCCGCGCGATCCGCTACGCACGCGAAAACAAGGTGCCGTATCTCGGCATCTGCCTGGGCATGCAGCTCGCGGTGATCGAGCATGCGCGGCATCGTGCGGGGCTTGCGGACGCCAACAGCACCGAGTTCGACGTGGACACGCCGCATCCGGTCGTGGCACTGGTGACCGAATGGCAGAATCGCGACGGGACGATCGAGCAGCGCAGCGCGCAGTCCGATCTCGGTGGAACGATGCGGCTCGGTGCGCAGCCGTGCGAGGTCGTGCCCGGAAGCCTCGCGCACCGCATCTACGGCGCGACGACGGTCGCCGAGCGCCACCGCCACCGCTACGAAGTGAACAATCATTACCTGCCGCGGCTGGAGGCGACCGGCCTCGTCGTCGGCGCGCGGGCCAAGAGCCCGATCGCGGGCGACTTGTGCGAAATGATCGAGCTCGACGATCATCCGTGGTTTTTCGGCTGCCAGTATCATCCGGAATTCACGTCGAATCCGCGGCGCGGCCATCCGCTGTTCATCGCCTTCGTCAAGGCGGCGCTCGAACGGCAGCGCGCGGCGCAAAGCGAAACGCCCCGCACGCGCGCACAGCTCGTCGCGTAATTCACGATGAATCTGTGCGGATTCGAGGTCGGGCTGAACCGGCCTCTGTTCCTCATTGCCGGCCCGTGCGTTGTCGAGTCGGAGCAACTGCAGATCGATGTCGCGGGGAAGCTGAAGGAAATCTGTGCGGCATTGAACATTCCGTTCGTGTTCAAGTCGTCCTATGACAAGGCCAATCGCAGCTCGTCCCAGTCGTTTCGCGGCGTCGGCATGGAGGAGGGCCTGCGCATCCTGTCCGAGGTCAGGCGGCAGATCGGTGTGCCGGTATTGACCGACGTGCACGCGGAAGACGAAATCGCCGAAGCCGCCGCCGTCGTCGACGTGCTGCAGACGCCGGCGTTCCTCTGCCGCCAGACCGACTTCATCCACGCGGTGGCGGCAGCGGGCAAGCCGGTCAACATCAAAAAGGGACAGTTTCTCGCCCCCGAGGACATGAAGAACGTCGTCGACAAGGCCCGGGAGGCAAGCGGTCGGGACAACATCCTCGTTTGCGAGCGGGGCGCGACCTTCGGCTACCACAACCTCGTTTCGGACATGCGCGCGCTGGCGATCATGCGCGCGACCGGCTGCCCGGTCGTGTTCGATGCGACCCATTCGGTGCAGCTTCCCGGCGGCCAGGGCGCGACCTCCGGCGGGCAGCGCGAGTTCGTGCCGGTGCTGGCGCGCGCCGCCGTTGCCGCCGGCGTCGCTGGCGTATTCATGGAAACGCATCCAGACCCGGCGCAGGCGCTGTCGGACGGCCCGAACGCGTGGCCGCTCGGACGCATGCGCGAATTGCTGACGACGCTGGCCGAGCTCGATGCGACCGTCAAGCGCCGGGGCTTCTCCGAAGCGTCGCTGCTGGCGGAGTGACCCGCAGAAATCCAACGATAACCATCGGAAACTGAGCATGAGCGCAATCGTCGACGTCATCGCCCGCGAGATCCTGGATTCGCGCGGCAATCCCACGATCGAAGCCGACGTGGTTCTCGAATCGGGCATCAGCGGCCGCGCGGCGGTTCCTTCGGGCGCGTCGACCGGGTCGAAGGAAGCGATCGAACTGCGCGACGGCGACGCCGCGCGCTACGGCGGCAAGGGCGTACAGAAGGCGGTCGAGCACGTCAACACCGAAATCTGCGAAGCGATCATCGGGCTCGATGCCTCCGAGCAGGCGTTCATCGATCGCACGATGATCGACCTCGACGGTACCGACAACAAGGCGCGGCTCGGCGCCAACGCGATACTGGCCGTCTCCTGCGCGGTCGCCAAGGCGGCGGCCGAGGAATCGACGCTGCCGCTGTACCGTTATCTGGGCGGCGCCGGCGAGATGGCGCTGCCGGTGCCGCTGATGAACGTGATCAACGGCGGCGCGCACGCGAACAACAGCATCGACATGCAGGAATTCATGCTGGTGCCCCTCGGCGCGCCGACATTTCGCGAGGCGCTGCGCTACGGCGCCGAGGTTTTCCATGCGCTGAAGAAGCTGATCGACGCCAAAGGCATGGCCACGACAGTCGGCGACGAGGGCGGATTCGCGCCCAACCTGCCGTCGAACGAAGCGGCGCTGCAGCTGCTGCTCGAGGCGATCGACAAGGCCGGCTACACGCCCGGCACCGACATCGCGCTGGCGCTCGACTGCGCCGCGTCCGAATACTACAAGGACGGAATGTACGAGCTCGAATCGGAGGGGGCGAAGCTCACCCGCTCGCAGATGGTCGATTATCTGGCGGCCTGGGTCGACAAGTATCCGATCATCTCGATCGAGGACGGCATGTCGGAGCACGACTGGGACGGCTGGAAGCTGCTGACCGATCGGCTGGGCAAGAAGGTGCAGATCGTCGGCGACGACCTGTTCGTGACCAGCACCAAGATTCTGAAGCAGGGCATCGCCCGAGGCATCGCCAATTCAATTCTGGTCAAGATCAACCAGATAGGCACGCTGACCGAGACCTTCGCCGCGATCAGCATGGCGATGCGCGCAGGCTACACGGCGATCGTCTCGCATCGCTCGGGCGAGACCGAGGACAGCCTGATCGCCGACATCGCGGTCGGCAGCAATGCCGGCCAGATCAAGACCGGATCGCTGTCGCGCTCCGACCGCGTCGCCAAATACAACCAGCTGCTGCGGATCGAGGAGGACCTGGGCGACGTCGCCAGTTATCCGGGTCGCGGCGCGTTCTATCAGCTCAAGTAAAGTCTCCGCTTGCGCCTGCTTGGACTCGTCTTCGCACTGCTGATCCTGGCCCTCCAGTACCCGCTGTGGCTCGGCAAGGGAGGATGGCTGCGCGTGCGCGAGCTCAACGGCCAAGTCGAGGCGCAGAAGGATGTCAATGCCGGATTGAAGGCGCGCAATGCCGCGCTGGACGCCGAAGTGCGCGACTTGAAGCAAGGCACCGAGGCGATCGAGGAGCGGGCGCGCTCGGAGCTCGGCATGATCCGGCAGGACGAGATCTTCTTCCAGCTCCCGGCCGCGACGCCGCCGACGGCTGCCGGGGCATCCGGGCCGCCGCCGCCGCGCTAGTGCGAGTGCCTTTTCCGGAACGCCGTGTGCGGGCGCGCCGGCAGTTGCCGATGATTTGCTGTCGTTGTCGTCATCTCTCATGCCGCGTATCAGCTCTTCCGACAATCCGCGCCTGAAGGAAGCGGCGCGCCTGATCGCCTCATCGCGCGAGCGGCGCAAGTCCGGGCGCTGCGTGCTGGAAGGCGAGCACCTGATCGACGTCTACTGCCGGCGCTACGGCCCCCCCGAATCGCTGCTGGTCGCCGAATCCGCCGTCGAATGGCCGACGGTGCGTGCGTTGCTCGCGCGCGTCCCGCCGGCACGCACGCTGATCGTCGCCGAGTCGGCGTGGGCGGAGCTCGCGCAGCTGCCCGCCGCGGTCGGCTTGCTGGCGGTCGTCGCCGCGCCGGTGCCGGGTATCGAGCGCGCCGCCGATTTCTGCCTGCTGCTCGACGGCGTGCAGGACCCGGGCAATGTCGGCTCGATGCTGCGCAGTGCCGCGGCGGCCGGCGTCGCGCAGGTGTTCATGTCGCCGCATTGCGCGTTCGCCTGGTCGCCCAAGGTGCTGCGTGCGGGGCAGGGCGCGCATTTTCACCTGGCGATATTCGAAGGCATCGATCTGGGCGGGTGGGCCCGCGCGTATCGCGGCAAGGTCGTGGCGATGGTCGCTGCTGAAGGAACATCACTGTACGAAGCCGACCTCAGCGGGCCGGTGGCGATCGCGATCGGCAACGAAGGCGCGGGACTTTCCGACGATCTCGTTGCCGCCGCGCGATTGCGCGTCACGATTCCGATGCCCGGCGGCTTCGAATCGCTCAATGCGGCGGCGGCGGCGGCGATTTCGCTGTACGAATGCGTCAGACAGCGATCGCGGGGCGGGTGAGCGGGTTCGGAGCGATGCCTGCTAGATCGGTGGCAGGAACACCGCCGAGAAGGTCGCATCTTCACGGCATCCTGCATTGTTCGGCGCGGTGATGCTCGCTTCGATGCCGAAGTTCGTCGCCTTGATCTCGGAGACCGTGGCGGTAGTCGACAGTCCATCCGAACACGTGTAGCTGGCAGTCGGAATCCGGAAAAGCTGGCCGCGCTGCTCGAAGGTGCCCGACAAAGTGCAGCTCAAGCCGCTGAGGTAGGCGAAACTGAAACTGAGCGTGCTGGCCGTCGGTTGCGAGACGCCAAGGCCGAGCCGGTCGGCATAGGCGAAGCTGTTGCTGCAATTGGAATAGCTGCCCGCCTGCGTGCCGCTGTAAGAACCGGCGAGCGGAATCGACGTCAGCGCCTGGCGCTCGATCGGCTTGACCACGATCGGGCCGGCATTGAGCGCGTAAGTGAGGTTGGCCGTGTACGGGCTGGTCGGATCGAAAGACGCCGTGCCGACCTGCGCCCCGCCGGCGCCGTCGGCAGGATTCCACGGCGCGGCAAAGTAGGTGCCGGTGGTCGCGTACAGCGGGCCGTTGAAATTCCCGTTCGCATCGCGCGTCAGGCTCGCTACGTACCAGGTCGGCTTGTTGTCGGGACCGTAGATGAAGAAGCTAAGGAAAAGGAACGCGTCGCTCTGCACGACATTGACGCCCCAGCCTCCCCCTGCAGTCGATTGTTCCGACGGATTGAACCAGATATCCGTGTAATCGGAGGCGCCGGCACGGAATGCCGTCGCGAAAAGCAGGACCGCCAGCAAAAGTCGTCGCATCATCGCTCTCCCGCGGAAGAAAATAGCAGTCTAGCAGCGGGGTGCGGCTCGTGATGTAACCGAAAGTAACAACGCGTCGATCGAATCGCGTGAGGGAAGCGCGGGCTGCGCTCCGTGCATCGTGCACGCAAGCGAGCCCGCCGCGGCCGCGATCGAAAGCGCCTTCATGCGATCGTCGCCGGCATCGAGGGCGGCGGCGAATGCACCGACGAAGGCGTCGCCGGCGCCGGTCGTGTCGACGACGTCGACCCGCGGCGCGGCGACGTGGATCGGATCGTGGCCGCGGACGCTGATCGCGCCGGCCGCGCCACGTGTGACGACGACCTCGAGGCCGTCGATTTCCGCGGCCGCCGCCGCGGCGAATGCACCGGCTTCCGGCGGCCAGCCTAGCAGCGCTCCCAGAGATGCCGCTTCGCTCTCGTTGACGATCAGCGTGGCTATCATCGCCAGCAGCTCGCGCGCCAGAGGCCGGGCCGGCGCGGCGTTCAGGACGATGCGCATGCCAGCCCTTGCTGCGCGGGCGATCAGTGCGGAGTTGGGCGACGCTGGGACCTCTTGTTGCAAGAGCAACACGGCGCCCGTCACTAGGACGACGTCGGGCACCGCACCTGGATCGACTTTTTCATTGGCCCCGGGTACGACGACAATCGCATTTTCCCCCGCATCGTCGACCAGTATCGTCGCGCAGCCCGTCGATGCATCGACGGCACGAACGCCCGCGACATCGATATCTCCGGCCCGCAGCAGCGCCAGCGCGCTTTCGGCCGCGGCGTCGCGTCCCACCGCACCGTACATCCGCACGACGGCGCCGGCCCGCGCCGCCGCCAGCGCCTGATTGGCGCCCTTGCCGCCCGGGTAGCTGGCAAAGCCGCTGCCGATCAGGGTCTCGCCGGGCGACGGCAGCCGCGGTACGCGTGTGACCAGGTCGAGGTTGATCGAGCCGAAAACGACGACCATGCCTAGCCGGCCGGCGGATACGTGTTGACCACGCCTTTGACGAGCAGGATGTTGCCGTAGGGCCGCAGATCGCCGGTTCGCACGACTGCATAGGCGTTGCGAGCCCGGGCATAGAAGGCCTCGCGCTCGAGCATGCGGAGGTCGATCGCCGCGCACCCGTGCCTGGCGAAAACCTCGCCGATTTCCCTGACCGGTTCCGGTATCGCCGTTGCGTCGCCGACGACCTGCATCGTCAATGCGGCCGGCCGCAGGAAAGTATCGAGAGGAAACACGGTGAGAATGGCGTCGAGCGCTTCAGGAGCGGACGCACCGCTGGCGTGAATCAGCCGCCTGGCGATGCCTGCCGCCGGAAAGTTCGCGTCGGCGATCACCAGCTCGTCGCCGTGGCCCATCGACGCCAGTGCATGCAGCATATCGGCGTGCAGCAGCGGATGGATGCCTTTCAGCATCCGATCAACCCTTGATCCCGCCGTGGGTTAGCCCGACGACGATCTCCTTCTGGATCACGATCGTGAGCAGAAGCACCGGCAGCGTGACAACGATCGCCGCCGCGGCCAGCGGTCCCCACGCCAGTTGCTCGAAGGTCAGCACATTGTAAACGGCGG
>JBDTNP010000230.1:0-2205 GCA_039933695.1 Betaproteobacteria bacterium
TACGGAAAGGCCTCGCGGGGTCCGTTGACCATTACTTTCGACAACGTGCGCGAAGTCGAGCTGCGACCCTTCACCGAAGTGCGCTCGCGCCTGATCAGCGGCGACCTCAAGGCGTCGACGTTCACGACGCGGCTGGTCGACGTCGATGGTCTCGTCCATATCGTCAACAGCGGGCGTTACACGCCGAAGATATGGGTTCCTCCGCTGATCGGACCCGCGCTGATCGAGGCGGAGACGCGAAAACAGTTCGGGGAAATCAGGACGGAGATCCTCCGACGCAGCGAACGCCGCGCGGCGGAGCTTGCGCCGCGCTAGTCGATCCGCCGCTACAAGGCGGCGGAGCTATCGTTGAAATGATCGGGCGCGCATGGACCTCCTGGTAGCGGCTTGGGAATTCATCGGAAATCTCGACAACGAGCTCGCCCTGCTGCTGCTGAATTACGGTGCGTGGATCTACGGGATTCTGTTCCTGATCATCTTCTGCGAGACGGGGCTCGTCATCGCGCCGTTTCTGCCCGGCGACTCCCTGCTGTTCGCCTCCGGCGCGCTCTGGGCGGCTGCCGACATGCCGGTCGAGCTGCTTGCGTTGACGCTGATCGTCGCATCGTTTTGCGGCGACAACTGCAATTATTGGATCGGCCGCCTGTTCGGAAGCCGGACGGCCAGGAAAGCGCATTCGCGATTCCTGAACCGGCGTGCGCTCGAGCGAACGCACGAGTTCTACGCGCGCCACGGCGGCAAGACGATCATCGTTGCGCGATTCGTTCCAATCGTGCGCACATTCGCCCCTTTTGTTGCAGGCATCGGGCACATGGACTACCGCCGCTTCCTGATGTTCAGCGTCGCCGGGGCGGTGCTATGGGTCGGATTGCTGGTGTCCTGCGGGTACCTGTTCGGCAAGCTGCCGATGGTGCAGGACAATTTCGCGCTGGTGATCGTCGCGATCATCGCCTTTTCGCTCGTCCCCGTCGCGGTCGAGTACGTGCGCGCCCGGCTGCGGCGCTAGGCGCGGCCGCCGGCTTCGGTCGTCTCGTGCGTCGCGCATTCGCCCGGCGGGCCCTTGTGCGCTATGCTGTGGCGCTATTGGCCCACAGGAGCGCGAGTGAAATTACCGGTTTGTCTTGCCCTGGCCGCGCTGCTCAGCGCCTGCATTCCGATCGGCATCCGCGGCACGTCGATCACCGATGCCGGCGCCCAGCATCCGGTCACCGCCTCGCCGGCCGGCGACGCCGCCACGGATTTGCCCGCCCCTCGGGCGCCGGAGCCCCGGCGCGTCTGAATCCCGGCGCGCGCGGCGGCGCTGGGTCGCGGGGCTAGCGCCTGACCCCAGGCATCGACTGCTGGGCGCTTCGCGCAAAGTCGCCCATCAGGCGCTGCATCGACGAGAATGCCGTGCTGCCGGAAGACATTACGCCTTGCATCGCGTTGACCAGGTTCTGCGCCTGCTTGAGGTCCGGCATCATAGCCATCATCGCCTTCGCCTCCTTGGCGCCGGGCACGCCGCTCATCTGCTCCTCCATCAGTGCAAACAGCCGCTTCTGCATCTCTACGATCATTTCGAACATCTGCCCCCAGTAGTGCATCGCCTTCTCGACCGCTTCCTGGGTCACGCTCTGCCCGGCTGCGACCAGCGCCTGCGGGTCGCCCGCCTCGGCGGCGTGGCGCGCAGCTTTTTTCTGCATCGAGCGAGCCTGCTCCTCTCCCTCGAATTGCAGCCGGCGCAGCTTGGCCGTGCTCTCGATCGCAGCGTTGATGACGTCGAGCGCGATTTTCGCGTTGGCGCGGTAAAGCTCGAACGCCTGCTCTGGTGTCATCAGCTTGCCCATTTTCGACAGGTCGCCGAACGCGCCGGCATGCGGCGCGTCGAACGGCGACGTCTGCTTCGCCGCAGCCTTTGCCCGCGGCTTGCGCGGTTTGCTTGCGGCGGCCTTGGTGCGGCGTGCCGTTTTCGACGACGATCTGTTGGCCATGGTAGGAGCTCCTCGAGCAAAACGAATGAAGATCGGCTTGCGCCTCAGATGTTCCGGCGCCCGGTGACGCGTGACTATTGCACGCTTCCGCGCCGCCCCAGTCAACCGAAAAGCGACGCTCGCTCCCGGCAGCGCGCCAGCCCAGGTTAGAATCGCCGTTCCCTTCATGGTTCCGATGCACAAGCTGCAAGCGATGGTCGCGGCCCGGCCGCGCGGGACGCCGCGCGCCCCGCCG
>JBDTNP010000231.1:0-4878 GCA_039933695.1 Betaproteobacteria bacterium
CCGCCGTTCCCTGGATTTCGACAAAGCCGCCGGCGCCGGTCATCACGATGTTCATGTCGGTGTCGCAGCTCGAATCCTCGGCGTAGTCGAGATCGAGCACCGGCACGCCGGCGACGATGCCGACCGAAACCGCGGCCACAAAATCCTTCAGCGGCGAGCCGGTCAGCAGACCCTGCGCCCTGCACCATGCCACGGCGTCGTAAAGCGCGACGCAGGCGCCGGTGATCGATGCGCAGCGCGTGCCTCCGTCGGCCTGCAGCACGTCGCAATCGATGCGGATCGTGCGCTCACCGAGCTGCGACAAGTCGGCGATCGCGCGAAGGCTGCGGCCGATCAGGCGCTGGATCTCCTGCGTGCGTCCGGACTGCTTGCCTTCGGCGGCCTCGCGCCGCGTGCGGGTGTTGGTCGCGCGCGGGAGCATGCCGTATTCGGCGGTCAGCCAGCCCCTGCCTTTGCCTTTCAGAAACTGCGGCACCGACTCTTCGACCGACGCCATGCACAGCACGCGGGTCGCGCCGCATTCGATCAGCGCGGATCCTTCCGCATGCCGGCTGTAGTGGCGCACGATCGACAAAGGACGGAGCTCGTCGGCGCGGCGGCCTCCGGTGCGTATGGTCACTGGCGACCTCATGACTTGAAAGGCTTCGATTATAGCCGCGCCCCGCCCGCGACCCGATGCTAGAGGCTGTGCCGCAACTTCCACCACGCCGCGGTCGCGGCAAGACCTTCGTCGACGGTGAACGGCGGCGTCCAGCGGGCAAGCTCGCGAAAGCGCCCTGCATCGACTTCCAGCGTGCCGAGCAGGCGCGCGACGCTCGCGCGCTTGCCCAGAAGCATGCCGCCGGCGCGCATGACAACGGCGGGGACGTGGAACAGACGCGGCGCGACGCCGAGCTCGCGCGCGAGACGAAGGACCAGATCGCTGGTCGACACGTTTTCGGCGTCGGCCACCGGAAGGGTCTCGCCGGCGAGCGTCGGCATCGTCAGCGCCGACTCGATCGCACTGACGGCGTTGCCGCCGTAGAGCAAGGTGCGACGATTGTCGATCCCGCCGAGCGGCAGCCGGCGCTCCGCGGCAACCGCATCGAGGAGCCACGCGAAGTTGCCCTTGACGCCGGGGCCGTAGGTCAGCGGCAAGCGCAGCGCGACGCCTTCGATCGCTCCGTCGCGGCAGGCATGCCAGAGCACATGCTCGGCGCCGGCCTTGCTGTGAGCGTATGCGTCGTGCGGGGCAGTCGGGTCGCCGGCGCGAAACGGCTTCCCGGGCAGCGTGGCTTCACCGTACACCTTGATCGTGCTCGCCAGGACCACGCGCCGCACGCCAGCTTGTACTGCCGCGGCGAGCAGGCGGCGCGTCACATGCACGTTGGCGACGACGAACGGCGTCGGGTCGCTCGCGTCGCGGGCCGTGGCGACGTGCGCGCGCCCGGCCAAATGGACGATCGCGTCGACGCCCTGGAGAACCGATGTCCAGTCGGCGGCGGCGAAATCGCCCAGCGCGACCAGGTCGGGCGATGGCGTCGCGCCCGGCCGCAGCGCGCGCACTGCGCCGACGTGGTCGACCTGTTCCGCCGCAAGCCGCGCGCACAGCGCCTTGCCGATGAACCCCTCGGCGCCGGTGACCAGCACCCGGCCCGGATAGGGCAATGAGGGCGATGGCGCCGCGCTCACCACCAGCGCCATCCGTTCTTGTTGAAAAATCGCACGGCGCTGCGAGCGAAATATGCGATGTGGCGCGAGCCCTTGCGCGCCGCGCCGCCGCCGTGGTGCACGACGCGAACCGCGGGCACGTACGCGCTCCGCGTGACGCGGTTTAGCCGCACGCTCCAGTCGAAGTCTTCGAAGTAGAGGAAAAAGGCAGGGTCGAAGCCGCCGGTGGCGTCGATCGCCTTGCGCCGCAGCAGCATGCACGAGCCGCTCATCACCGGCACCGGCGAGATCGGCTTGCCGGTGGCCCTTTGCATCACGTCGCGCATTTCGTAGCGAGCGAGCCGGCGGCGGAACACCGGCCGCAGCCATTTGGGCGCCAGCCCCCGCAACGCGAGGTCGAGCACGCTCGGGTAGCGCTTGCACAGATATTCGCGCTTTCCTTTGGCGTCAGTGACCGCAGGCGCGATGACGCCGACTTCCGGGTTGGCCTCGAAATAGCGCAGTGCCTCCGGGAGGGCGTCGACGTCGAGCTCGACATCCGGGTTGAGCACCAGATGGAAATGCGTGTTGCCGCCGTGCATGACGAGGTTGTGCGCGGCGCCGTAGCCGATGTTGGCGTGGCCGTGCAGATAGCTCATCGTGAAGTCGGAATCACGAAAATTTTCCTGCGCGAGCTTGATCACCATCGCGGCGATGCCGCGCTCCTCGCTGTTGTCGATCAACGCGACGTTGGCCACGCGCAGCAGGCCCTGCTCTCGCGCCGCGGCGAGCGAGCCGGCGAGCGTGTGCAGCGTCCTGTCCAGCAGCGCGAGGTCAGGGCGGTACGTGACGATGCTGATCGTCAGCGTCGAGGCAGCCACGTCGCGGGAGGGATTGAAACGATGGGTTAGAATCGTTGATTGCCCCCGCGCCGTCAACCTCGCCTTTTCGCCCATTCCCGCATGGATACGACCGCACAGCAAGCGAGCCGCTTTCGCGCCGAGGACCTGCGCGCTTTCGCGCGCGCACTGCTCGATCGTGCGGGCGTGCGCGCCGACATCGGGCGCGACGTCGCCGACGTCCTTCTCGATGCCGACCTGCTCGGACACACGACGCACGGGCTCGCACTGCTCGCGCCTTATCTTGCCGAAATCGACAAGGGCGCGATGGCCAAGTCGGGCGAGCCGAAGGTGATCAGCCGGCGCTCCGCCGCGGAAACCTGGGACGGCGAACGCCTGCCGGGGCCGTGGCTCACGCTGCGCGGGCTCGAGCGCGCAGCGGCGATGGCGCGCGAGGCCGGCACCGGCACCGTCGTCATCCGGCGCTCGCATCACATCGCCTGTCTCGCCGCATATTTGAAGCGCGCGACCGACCAGGGGCTGGCGGTGATCATCGAATGCTCGGACCCGACGGTGATCGCGGTCGTACCGCACGGCGGCACGACGCCGTTCATCACGCCGAACCCGCTCGCCGCCGGATTGCCGACGTCGGGCGACCCGATATGGATCGACGTCTCGATGTCGATCACCAGCATGGGCTACGCCAAGCAGCAAAAGGAAGCGGGCAAGATCCTGCCCGGGCCCTGGCTGATCGATCATGAGGGCCGCGCGACATCCGATCCCGCCGCGCTGTTCGCCGATCCCCCGGGCGCGCTGTTGCCGCTCGGCGGACTGGATGCCGGTCACAAGGGATTCGGGCTTGGCCTGCTGATCGAGGCGATGACCGGCGCGCTCGGCGGACACGGCCGCGCCGACCCGGCCGAAGGATGGGGCGCGTCGGTGTTCATCCAGGTGCTGGATCCGGAAGCGTTCGGTGGACTCGCCGCGTTCAAGCGCCAAATGGATCATCTGGCCGACGCCGCGCACGCGAGCCGCCCGCGACTCGAGGGCGAGCGGGTCCGGCTGCCGGGCGAGCGCGGCTTGCAGCGTTATCGCGATGCTGTCGCTAACGGCGTCGCTCTGTATCCCGCGATCCTGCCGGCGTTGCAAGCATGGGCAGACAAATACGGCGTCGCGCCGCCGTTGCGATCGAGCTAGCGGAGACTACGGTGAAATTCGCCCGTAGCTGACGCGCAATATCCCGGCGAGATCGCGCGCCGCGCCGACGTCGGCAAAACCCGCGCCGCGAAACAGCGCGCCGACGGCGTCGGCCTGGTCGTGGCCATGCTCGAGCAACAGCCATGCGCCGCGCGCGAGACGCGACGGCGCCGCCGCGACGATCGCGCGAATCGCGCGCAGGCCGTCCGCGCCGGAAGTCAGCGCTTGCTGCGGCTCGTGGCGAAGATCGCCTTCGGTGAGATGCGGGTCGCCGGCCGCCACATAAGGCGGGTTGCCGGCGACGAGATCGAAGCGCTCGTGCGCCAGCGCCTGGAACCAGTCGGATTCGACGAACGAGACATTCCCGATGCGAAGGCGCGCGGCGTTGCGCGCCGCCAGCGCGAGCGCAAGAGGAGAGACGTCGGTGCCGACGACCTGCGCTTGGCGCCGCGCGGCGGCGATCGCGAGCGCCACCGCACCCGAACCGGTGCCGAGGTCGAGCACGCGAATCTCGCGATCGTCCGGCAGGCGCGCCAGCGCAAGCTCGACCAGCAATTCGGTCTCGGGGCGCGGGATCAGCACGTCGGGCGTGATCTCCAGATCGAGCCCGTAGAATTCACGCCGTCCAATCAGATAAGCGACCGGCTCGCCGTTGCGGCGGCGGCGCGCCAGCGCGTCGAAGGCCTTCGCCTGGTCGATGGGGACGGTTTCGTCGGCATGCGCCGCGAGCCACGCGCGGTCGCGGCCGAGCACGTGCGCGAGCAGCAGCTTCGCCTCGAAAGGCACGAGGCCGCTCGCGGCCAGCGCGCGGGAAACGGTGATGGGCGTGCTCATCGATTGTCGCGCTGCGTCTTGCGACGGCCGGCGCGGATGCGCATAATGTCGGCAGCCCATCGCGCCGTCAACGAACTTGCGTGAACCTGTGCGACCTGCGCGGACGGGCGCGAAAGCACCGAACATCGAGTGGAGGAGCCATGCCGTCACGACGCGATATCCTTAAAGCGACTGGCGGACTGGTGCTCGCTACCGGCGGCTCCTGGCTCGCGAGCCATGCCCACGGCGCAGTACCCAATCCGCCGGGTCTTGCGCCGCTGCCGGCAGGCGCAGTCGCCTCAGGGGACCTCGAGGCGCTCGCGGGCAAGCTGCCGCTGATCAAACGGAGCTGGCGCCCGCCGAACTACGAAACACCGCTCTCGTATTTTTCCGAAGAGAT
>JBDTNP010000232.1:0-1526 GCA_039933695.1 Betaproteobacteria bacterium
CGACCGTCCCGATGATGTAGAACGTGTCTTCGACGTTCGTCACCCAGTCGCGCATCGCCTCGTTCAGCGCGTCTTTGAGCGTCTTCGAGCCCGACTCGACCGGCACCAGTTCGGCGCCCAGCAGCTTCATGCGGAAAACGTTCTGCGCCTGCCGCCTGACGTCCTCCGATCCCATGTACACGACGCATTGCATGCCGAAGCGCGCGGCCACGGTAGCGGCGGCGACGCCGTGCTGGCCGGCGCCGGTCTCGGCGATCACGCGCCGCTTGCCCATGCGCCGCGCAAGGAGCGCCTGGCCGATGCAATTGTTGATCTTGTGCGCGCCGGTGTGGTTCAAATCCTCGCGCTTCAGATACAGCTGCGCGCCGCCCAGCTTCTCCGACCATCTCCTGGCGTGATAGACGGGGCTCGGCCGGCCGACGTAATGCTTGAGCTCGTATTCGAATTCGGCGACGAACTCGGGATCGGTTCGATAGCGGGCGTACTGCTCGCGCAGCTCGTCGAGCGCGTGGATTAGCGTCTCGGCGACGAACACGCCGCCGTACGGCCCGAAGTGGCCGCGCTCGTCGGGAAGCGCGTACGGTACGTCAGCCATCTGCATCACGCACTCCTCGGATGAACGCGGCGATCTTCGCCGGGTCCTTGATACCCTTGTGCGGTCTGCCGTCGTCGCCGCTGGCCTCTACGCCGCTCGATACGTCTACCGCCCATGGCCGCAATGCCCGGATCGCGGCGCCGACGTTGTGCGGCGCGAGTCCACCGGACAGAATCAGCGGTTGTGCGAGTCCCGCATCGAGCCGCCTCGTCAGCGCCTCCCAATCGAACGTCCTGCCTGTGCCGCCCGGCATACCGCCGGGCTCGAACGCGTCGAACAACAGGCCCCGCGCATCGCGATAACGCGAAGCGTATTGTAGCAAATCGACGTCCGGCCGCACCGGAACCGCCTTGATGTAAGGTCGTGCGAACGACGCGCACAGTGCCTGCGGCTCATCGCCGTGGAATTGCAGGATGTCGAGCGCCACCGCGTCGAGCGTGGCCCGCACCTCGGCCGGCTCCGGATCGACGAAGAGGCCGACGACAGTCACGAAGGCCGGAACCGCGGCCGCGATCGCCCGCGCCTGCTCGAATTCAACCTTGCGCGGTGTCCCCGGCCAGAAGACGAGCCCGATCGCGTCGGCGCCCGCGTTCGCCGCCGCCAGCGCATCGTCGATGCGCGTGATACCGCAGATCTTGATGCGCGTGCGCGATGCCCGCTTCATCGTGCGTGCATCGCTTTTCAGGCGCCGAACGCCCGGACCGGCGCGTGCGTCGAAGGAAGATTCCAGCGCGGCGGATAGTCGATGCCGGTCAGGTACAGACCGTCGGGGGCGAACGTCGGCGCCGCGCGCGTGCGATCGCGGCCGGCCAGCAATTCGGCGATCCACGCCGGCGGATGGCGGCCATTGCCGACATAGACCAGCGCGCCGACGACGTTGCGCACCATGTGCTGCAAGAACGCATCGGCATGAAAATCGAAACGGATCATG
>JBDTNP010000233.1:0-4568 GCA_039933695.1 Betaproteobacteria bacterium
TGCTGACGCCGATGCTGCTGCTGTCCGGCGTCTTCTTCCCGGTCGACCAGATGCCCGCCGCGCTGCAAGGCGTCGCCAAGACGCTGCCGCTGTCGCACGCGATCGACATCGCCCGCCCGCTGCTGTCGGGCCGCATTCCGGACGGCATTCCTCTGCACATCGCAGTGCTGCTCGCCTATGCATTCGCCGCTTACTACGTCGCGCTGGTGCTCACCCGCCGCCGTTTGCTGAAATAGCCGCCATGCTCTGGATCAAGTCGCTGCACATCGTCTTCATGGTCACCTGGTTCGCGGGCCTGTTCTATCTGCCGCGGCTTTTCGTTTATCACGCGCTAACCCGCGACGCGATCGGCAGCGAGCGCTTCAAGGTGATGGAGCGCAAGCTCTACGTCGGCATCATGACCCCCGGCGCGGTGCTGACGGTAGCGACCGGGCTGTGGTTGTGGCTGGGGTACGGCATCGGCGGGGGCTGGCTCTACGCCAAGCTGGCGCTAGTCCTGATATTGATCGCGCATCATGCGTGGCTCGGCAAGGTGATGGTCGACTTCCGGCACGACCGCAACCAGCACGGTGATGTCTTCTATCGCTGGATCAACGAGATTCCCGCATTGCCGGTGCTGATCGGCATCGTGCTGCTGGTCGTGCTGAAGCCGTTTTGACTTTCGCACCGCCGCATCGGTGAGCGAGCATTTTTTCGCGCCGTGCCCGCGCGGGCTGGAAGCTCCACTCGCGGCCGAGCTGGACGCGCTGGGTGCGTCGGAAATCACGACCACCGACGGCGGCGCCGCGTTTGCCGGCCAGATGCAGCTTGCGTATCGTGCGAATCTCGAGAGCCGACTCGCCAGCCGCATTCTGTGGCGCGTCGGGCACGGCGCCTATCGCGACGAAAACGACGTCTACGACCTCGCCAAAGCGCTCGACTGGCCGCGCTGGTTTCGCGTCGATCGTACGCTTCGCGTCGACGTCGCCGCCTCGCGCTCGCCGCTGACCAGTCTCGAATTCGCGACGCTGCGCATCAAGGACGCCGTGTGCGACCGGCACCGCGCCGTGGGGGGCGTTCGCCCCAGCATCAGCAAGGACCGGCCCGATGTCCGCGTGCACGCCTATCTGACCGCGACCGACGCGAGCTTCTACCTCGACACCTCGGGCGAGCCGCTGTTCAAGCGCGGCTATCGGCGCGAGACCGCCGACGCGCCATTGCGCGAGAATCTGGCCGCGGGTCTGCTGCGCCTGGCCGGGTGGCAGCCGGGAACGCCGCTGCTCGATCCTATGTGCGGCAGCGGAACCATCGCCATCGAAGCCGCACTGATCGCGCTGGACCTGGCCCCTGGACTCAAGCGCACGTTCGGCTTCCAGAAGCTCTCTTGGTACGACGGTCCGGCGTGGCAGCGCATCAAGCAGGCCGCACAGCGCCGCGCGAAGCCCCTTGCGCCGTTGCCGATCTGGGCCAGCGACGACGACGCGACGGCGATCCACCAATGCAGCGAGAACATCGCCGCCGCCGGTATCGGGGGTACGATCGTCGTCGAGCGCGCCGACGCGCTGACGCGCAGCGCTCCCGCGACCGCGGGCGTCATCGTCACCAACCCGCCGTACGGTGTGCGCCTGGCCGACTCGGGGGCCCTGGCCGCGTTCTACCCGCAACTCGGCGACGCGCTCAAGCGACGATACGCCGGCTGGACGGCGTATCTGTTGAGCGGCGATACGCGACTGCCGAAATTGATCGGCCTGAAAGCGAGCCGCCGCACGCCACTGTTCAACGGCGCGCTCGAATGCAGGCTCTACGAGTATCGCCTGATCGCCGGATCGATGCGGACGCCGGCCGCCGAACGCGCCGAATGATAGAATGCGTTCTGGCTGTCCAATCGTTCGCCCGCCGGAAGTCCGTCATGATGCTGCCCAGCCGCCATTACGAATCGGAACACACCATATTCATGCGCGAACTGCTGCAGAAACGGCCCGATCTGATCGACAAGCAACGCGAAGCCCGCGCGATCTGGTGGGACAAGCGCCCGAAGGAATTGGCCGAAGAGCGGGTCATGGACGCCAGCCGCGTCGCTCAGTCACCCTACGTCTACGACGCGGATTCCTGAGCTTGGCATGTCAACCCGGCGAAGGCCGGGATCCAGGGCGCGGTACTCGCTTTCTTGGCAGCACTGCTTGGGCCCCGGCCTTCGCCGGGGTGACGGTGGGGCGTCGTTTCGCACTGCGTAGACCGCCGTCCTACGCCAGCGTGACTTCGCCGTAGATGAAGTAGTGCGACGTCTGCGCAAGGCCGGCGTTCCAGCCCAGCGCGTCGAGCTTCGCGGCCAGCGCCGCTGGCTCGTAGAACACCTTGACGATCCTGAACTCGCGCCCGTCGTTGAGCTTGCGCGTGACGATCCCAGGCTCGCGACCGGGCAGCACGTGATCCTTCGCCGTCGACGTCGGATCGAACGCCGAGTCGATCAGATAGACGGCTCCGCACGGGGCGAGCGATGCGGCGACCAGCTCCCAGAACTCGGCGAAGCGCTGCTCGGGCACATGCGATAGCCAGAAGCTGAAAAAGATCGCGTCGTAGCGCTGCGCTGGCCGCCACGCGAAGAGGTCGGCCTGGACGTAGTCGACATTGCCGGCGCCGACCCGCGCACGATTGATCTCGATGACCTCCGTCGATGCGTCGACCGCGGTAAGCCGCGCGACCCGCGGCGCGACCAGCCGAGTAAAGAGGCCGGTGCCGCAGGCAAGCTCGAGCACTTGGGCCGGCCGCTTTGCCGCAAGCCAGGACACCAGCGCGGCTTCCACCGCTGCCGTTTCGCTGTGCCACTGCGCGTTGAAGTCCGCACCGCGATCGTAGCGCCCGGCGCGGAACCACCATTCGTCGTATTCGCCGGCGCGGGCGCGGTAGTAGGCGATCTGATCGGCGAGAACCTGGGATTCGCTCACAGGTTCGCATGATACGGCACCGCTCCGTGTCGGGTCATCCGCATCCTTTACAATGACCCGGCACGGAATGACCCTGAGCCACCTTCGTCGAATGCGATCCCTTCGTCCCTGGAAAGAGCGCGTTGCCGCGGGGCTGCTGATCGCGGCAAGCCTGGCGATCGCCGGCGCATTGGCGTGGCAGGACCGCCATGCGCTGACGGTGCCCGCTACACCGGACGGCATTCGAGCGGCGACATCGCCAGCGACCCTCCAGCTGGCGCGCGTCGATGCCGTCGGCTCGGTCGATGCGCCCGCCGACGAAGCCATCATCGATACAAACCTCCGCGTCAGTGGCTGGGCGCTGGCTCCCGAGGGGATCCAGCGCGTCGAGATCCGCGTCGATGGCCGTCCGTACGCGGCGCGCTATGGCATCGCCCGCCCGGATGTCGCGGCGGTCAAGTCCGGGTATCCCGATTCGGCGGCATCGGGGTTCGAATTCAGCGGCGACTTCGCGAAACTAGATCCGGTGCGCCACGCCGTCGCCGTTGTCGCGATCGACCGCGCCGGCCGGGAAACCGTGCTCGCTCGAAAGTCGCTGATCCCGCCGGCGGCGATGTCGCTGTGGAGCGGCCTGCTCGACCAGCATCCGGCGCTGGCGAATCGACCGTTCCGCTTCCTGATGATGACCTCGGGTGTGGGGGCCGGCGGCGCCGCGGAAGCCGACTCGGCCTATCGAGCGTACGTGTCGCGCACGACCGGCGTCGGCATCGCGGTGCCTATCCTGTACCTGCGCACGACCAAAGGCGTAGCAGGCGACTGGGAGTTCGATCCCGATTTCGATCTCACGCGCAAGTGCAAAGACCGTGTGGTCGCGGAAGATAATCTGCACGGCGTCATCCAGTATGCGATCGAGAAGAAGCTGCCGGTGCAATTCATCCTCAACGGCGGCATCTGGGCCGATGCGAGCTGCGATACGCCGGAATGGGACATCAACGACAAGCTGGAGCAGGACGTCGACAATTGCCAGTGGACGCAGGACAACAAGGTCTTCCCGGATGACTACCTGAAGAATCTGCCGGGATCGACCAACTCGCCCGAGCTCGCGCGCACACTGACCTACAACGTCTATGCGACGAAGGTTCGCGCCTACAAGCGGCGCAACCTGCAGGCCGCCGCCCGCATCATTGCCCAGTTCGCTAGAGAGCACCCGGATCTGTTTGTCGGCGTCAGTCTCGATGCCGACACTTACATGAATCCGTTCGTCAAGAATGGAAACATCTATGACTACAATCCAGGCATGCTCCGGCAATTCAGGGAGTGGTTGGCAGGCACGGGGCCGTACGCCGGCAAGCCCGATCATGACGCGCCCGACCTGTCCGCCTATCGCCGCAAGAACACGCTGACGCTCGCGCAGGTCAACCGAATCGCCGGGCAGAACTGGTCATCGTGGGTGGACGTCGATCCTCCGAGGCGATTCGCCGGCATCGACAGGAACCCCGTCGGCGCCAACGAGACACCGTTCTGGGACGACCGGTGGTACCGAGAATGGGATGCGTTCCGCAAGCACATCGTCGCCCTGCATTATTCCGAGCTCGCGCAGTGGACACATGGCGCAGGCATACCGAGCGATCGCGTCGTCCAGCTCCACGTCGCCGGCCACACGCG
>JBDTNP010000234.1:0-5933 GCA_039933695.1 Betaproteobacteria bacterium
GAAGGCGATCACCGAGACAGATCAGCCGCGAGCCCGATCTGTTAGCGCAAATTCATCCGCTCGAAAAAGTGAAGCGGCGAGCGCGCAGAAGTGCCGGAATAGCCTGCATGTTCCGTCAACGACGTAGACGATCATCCGTCATTTTCGCCACCGCGCCGATCCGCAAATCGCGTCTCTTGTTTACTACTGGCGGCAAGCATCGGGCGGTCATGGGGCTCCCTTGATCCCCTAGGCGCAGGCGACGACAGCTCGTCAAACGACGCTGGCACAATCGTTGCTGTGAGGTCGGTAAGGACCCGTCAAAGTTGCCATAATGCGCGGCGACCGGTGCGGCGCTGCTCGCGGCGTGCGGCCTCGACGTGCCCCGTGCACCGTTGAGGGAGTTGTCCGGCCATGACGGAACGACCGCAATCGCCAGGAGAGGAGATTGCCAACAGCTTGAGCCACGGGCTCGGGTTCGTGGCTGCATTGGCGTCCGCGCCGATCCTCGTACTGACCACCGCGCAGAACGGCAGGACGCTGAACGTCATCGGCGCCGCCATCTTCGCCACAACGATGGTGCTGCTCTATTGCGCGTCCACGATCTACCACGCGGTCCCGCACCCGCGCGCCAAGGCGCTGCTGAAGAAGCTCGACCACGGCGCGATCTTCCTGCTGATCGCCGGCACCTACACGCCGTTCACGCTGGGCGCGCTGAGCGGCCCGTGGGGTTGGACGCTGCTGAGCGTGGTCTGGAGCCTCGCCGTCGTCGGCGTTACGCTCAAGGCCTGCGACCGCATCGAGCATCCGCTCGCCTCGCTCGGTCTCTATCTCGTGATGGGATGGCTCTGCCTGGTCGCGCTGGAGCCGTTGCTCGAACGGGTTCCGCTGCAGGGTCTTCTGCTGCTCGGTGCGGGAGGCTTTGCCTACATGGCGGGCGTGGCGTTCTTCGCTACCGATTCCCGGCTGCGATACGGGCATTTCATATGGCATCTGTTCGTACTGACCGGCACTGGCTGCCACTTTTTCGCGGTGCTGGGGTACGCCGCCTAAGTCGAGACGCGATCTAGTCCTGGGTGACGTGCTGCCGGCGCTAGCCGCCATTTCCGTGTTCCGCGTCGCGACTCACGTTAAACTGCGCGTCGCCAGAAAGAAACCACGTAGGTAGCACGTAGGCCGTCGCTCGGGACTAATGAGTCGGACGGCCGACCGCGCGGGCTAAAACAAAAGGGAAGACGATGACGTCAGATGGCGAACCAAAAGCAACGGCCGTCGACAATGTGGACCGAGAGACGGCCGTGCAGTCTATGGCCCATATGACGATTGCCAAAGCGCACTTGCGGGAACTGATAAAAGCGCGCGTCCACACGCGCGCCGCGTCGCGAGCATTCAAGCATCTCGACAGGGCGATGGAGATCCTGACCGAAGCGATCCGGGGCGAGGCTCCCAAGGAGCAGTAGCTCCCGGCTCGCCGGCGGCTAGTCGACCGCCAACCGAAGGGTGTCAAACGCAGGGCCGAGCTCGCCGACGTCGAGACCGACGTCATCGGAGATGAATCCGATCAAACGCGGATGGTCGCGCCCTCCGATCAGCCGCTGCCAGCCTTGCGCGACGCGAAACGCGAGCTTGGCCTCGGTGGTGAAGCTGCCGATGCTGTACGCGTAGTAGACGTGGCGCAGCTGCTGGCCTTTGTCGCGCTGCCACGTGGAGTGCAAAAACCTGATGCATCGGGAAACGCCACAAGCGGCCTCGCGCTGAACCTGCTTTTGCCGCCAGACGGACCGATCGTGGGGCGCAAGCCGCGACTCGGGCAATTTAATGTCCCGACCGTGCCGGCGGTAAGTCAGGCTGATCGATTCGGTTCTGCTCGTCGGGTCGACCGTCCACCTATCCGCGGGTTTGACGAGCTCCCATCCGGAAATGTTCTGTGCCAACGCTATTGCGTGCGCTCCGCGCGACGACCGCAGCTCGTTCGCGGGCAGCGCGGCGGCACTGCCGCCGATCAACAGCATCGACAAGCCGGCCAATACCGGCCCGAACCTTCGTATCGCGTGGGTCTGTTCCACTGGATCGATTGTCGTTGTCCCCCGTTCAGCGTCGCCTTTCAGCCGGCTCAGGAGATAAAACAACAGACCCAGGGTGGCGAATAATGCGATCCATTGAATCGTGCCATGCGCGGTCAGCTCCATTTGAGATCCGCGTATCCAATCGATGAGCACAATCGCGTTGACGCGGACCACGTTGGAAACGATACCGAGCAAGGCGCCGAACAATGCCAGGATCGCAACCTTGAAAAATGACCGGTACAACAAACAGCCGAAGCTGTAGCCGAGAAAAGCGCCCAAAGTCACGAAGGCGAGACCGGAACATTCATCAACGACGATGTATCGATTCGCGCCGATGAAGATCACGAAGCCTTCCACGCTGTGCGGCAGGTGGGCTACAACGGCGAACAGCTCGATCGACCTCGCGGTCAGGAGGCGCAACGCAGGCTCGAGCAGATCGCCTGACGGAACCATCAGGAACAACAACCCGAAGGTGGGAAAGAGCTTCCAATACGACCTCCAGCCCAGCGTAGACATCGCCACGCCCTGCAGCGCCAGCACGAAAGCGAGCTGCCGGCCGACATCGATATTCGTCAGGGATGCGGCGCCCCAGCAAGCGGCGGCAATGATCACCACCCAGATCCCGGTCAGGTCGGGTTGCGGCCTGATCAGCAAGCCGGTCGAGCGGTGGTGCCACCGCAGCAGGTACACGACCATCGGGGGCACAAGCCACGCATATTGGTACGACTCGTGGGTTCGCCACGAGGCTGTCATCTCTAGCAAGGTCGGCCACATCGCCACGCACACCAGCACGGCGCCGGCGATGCCGCCCAGGAGTGCCTCCTTGCAGCGCGGAGTCATCGCGGCGCGCGGTGGTTCAGTCACTTTCGTCGGCGGGGTCGCTTCGATCCCGACGCGATCGACGATGCCTTGTCGGAAACGGAATGGCTGCTGCAGCACGCACAGCAACCGGGCATCGCCGGGCCGCCGAAAATAGTCGAGGCCAAAACGCGGGATTCTCGCGTCCCGGGGATCGACGTAGGTGCCGAACAATCGATCCCAGACGGTCAGTACCGATCCGTAGTTGCTGTCGGTCTCCGCTTGCAGGTCGGAATGATGCACGGCATGCTGGGATGGCGTGACGACCAGGCGGCGCAGCAGCCGGTCGAGCGAGGGATCGAGCCGCAGATTTGCGTGCGAATACAGCGCGACCACGGTTGCCGCCAGCAGGTAGACCCCCACCGCGGCGGCCGGCAGCCCCAATGCGGCGATCAGGCCCATCATGACGGCGGTGCCGAGGATGAATTCCAGCGGGTGATGACGTTCGGAGGTAGTGACGTCGATTTGCGTGTCGCTGTGATGAACCAGGTGCACCCGCCACAGCCACGGGATGCGATGGAAGAGCCGATGTTCCCAATAGCGCCACAGGTCCAGCACCAGAAACGTCAGCAGCAGCTCGACGGCGAATGGAAGCCCCATTCGCGACAGCAAGCCTGGCGCCAGATGTTGCGCAAAAGCGTAGATTCCGATCGGCAACACCAGCGTGTCGACCACGCTGCCGATGATGAACAAGCCGATATTGCTGGTCCAACGTCGCGCGATCTGGACCCGCTGGCGTTGCAGCGCGTGAACGCGTTCCAGCAGAACGAGTGGAACCGCCGTCCCGAGGAATACGAGCTGGTAGAGAATCTCGAATTCTTGGGTCATCGGCCGCGGGTTTTGGTGCGCCGGGCTGAGCGCGCAGATCGGACGGTTAGCGTGGCATCAACGTGAGATTGCACACTGCAGGCGACCTGCCGCGCACGGCAAACGACGGGTCCGCTCCAGGGGTCGGCCGCGTCGGGCGCCGGTCCTGGCACAAAGTCGGACTACCGGTGCTTCTTGCGCTTGACGATATAGATACCGACCGCCAAGCTCAGCGCTGAGACGCCCAACAGGCCGACGCTTGCAATCGGCAGAACCGAGCCAAGCGGCGAGCCCAGCACGAAGCCCAGCGTGGCGCCCAACGGACCGCCCAGCGTCAGGCCCAGACCGCGGCCGAGCGCAGTTCCTAACGGAACCGTGGGACCCGCCAGCGCGACATTTGCCGCCGAAGCTGCCAACGCGGCAACGA
Organism: Betaproteobacteria bacterium; assembly: GCA_039933695.1. Classification (GTDB taxonomy): domain Bacteria; phylum Pseudomonadota; class Gammaproteobacteria; order Burkholderiales; family Casimicrobiaceae; genus PALSA-1003. Next base: position 4,138 of record JBDTNP010000234.1, read on the forward strand.
TCAGTTTTCCTGCGTTCAAGGTTTCTTCTCCCGACGGTTCGACCCGCTGATGGAATCAGCGAGGACTACCGATGCTTCTTGCGTTTGACGATGTAGATACCGAACGCCAGGCTCGCCGCGGAGACGCCCAACAGACCGACGCTGGCAAGCGGCAAAACGGAACCGAGCGGCGAGCCGAGCAGATTGCCCAGCGCGGCACCCAAGGCCGTAATGCCCAGAGTCTGGCCCAGAGGCTCGCCCAGCGGGGTTCCCAAAGCCACGACCGCCGCCGAGGCCCCATTTGCCGCCGAAGCTGCCAAAGCGGCGACGATTAATTTCGCTGCGTTCAAAGGTCCCCTCCCCCGTCACGGCGCGCGCGATCACCCGGTCGGGTGTGGGCCTCGAAGCGCCGTCCTGGCCGCGTATCTTCGCGCGACACGGAGAGCGCACATTCCATGCCTAGCGTGTTTTTCGCTTATGAATCAATGACGAAGTTCAGGCGCAACTTACTTGTGTGCCAGCGGGTGTAAAGAATTTCGACGCCGGCGCCCGTTTCCCCGCTAGCCGTCACTATCGCCACACATGATCGAATCGCTCGATTTTGGCGGCGACATCCTTCCTGCTTCACGTCGGACGACATATTCAACAACTTCAGCCGGTACGGGATGAGTAATCTCATCCGGGGTCCGGTGGATCCCGCTTTCCCTGATCTGCCGGGACCGATCCAGTTTGTACTGGCGCCGACGGCGAACCGCGGCGAGCTCCGCACGTCCGGCGTCGACGTCGACCTGTCGTACCGCAGCCCCGTCACATCCATCGGCCGATTCGGCTTCAATCTCAACGGAACCTACATCATCAACTGGGAAGAGCAGCTCGACGGCGTGAACAATGTCTCGGGTCTCGGCGCCATCGTCGATCCGTATGTCGTCGGCGCGCTTCCACGCTGGCGGCACTACGCGACGCTGACGTGGAGCACCGGAAAATGGGGCGCAACGCTGACGCAGAATTACACGCTAGGCTACACCGACGAGAGACTGAACCCGGCAGGCGATACGCGCAGGGTCGCATCATACGAGCTCTGGAATGTGCAGGGCACCTGCAAGTGTTTCGACAACACGTCGATCGTTGTCGGCATCAAAAATCTATTCGATCGAGCGCCACCCTTCAGCAACACGATTGCGTTCATGCAAACCGGGTATAACCCGCAGTACGCCGATCCGAGGGGGCGCATGTATTACGGAAGCGTGACGCTCGCCTTCAAGTAATGCCCGAAGCATTGCACTCGTTCACCAGCGCCACACGTGATCGTAGCGCTCGATCGCTTCCGGAATCGCGGCCCGGCTGAGCTTTTCGATGCCGGCGACGAGCCCGTCTGCCGGCAGCCCGCGTTCCCGGATGTCCTCTTCGACGGCAAATACCGCCACCTTTGCCGCGATCAGCCGGGCGAGGTCCTGGTCGAGTTGCGGCGGATGCGCGACCCGCTTGTCGCCGAATGCGAGCCCGGCCGCGTCCTGGCCTTGCACCGTGTAGTTGACCGCGTTGCCGCTCAAAAGAATGCTGATCTCGGCGCCGTTGTTCCGCAGCGCGTGGTTTAGCCACAGTATCGTGTCGTCCTGCTCTTCCAGCGTGGCCCGATACGCGGTATCGACGATGCTCAATATCTTCATGATGGCTCCTAATGCGTAGGAATGACGATGACTCCGTCGCTGAGCTTGACGGCCTCGAAAAAGTCCTTCGGGCTGCCGCGCCGCGGACCGTCGATCGTATCGCCCGCACCTCGCTCGTCGACGCACAGCCCGCAATTGATCCAGTCGAGC
>JBDTNP010000235.1:0-6849 GCA_039933695.1 Betaproteobacteria bacterium
TCTTGCCACGTGCGTAGCTTGGCGGCAGGAACACGAACAGATCGGGGCTGGACCGTACCCGACGTCGGAGCCCGAGGTCCGCGCGCAGGTGCAGTTCCTGACTTCGCATCCGAACATCGGCGGTGGCGTCAGCTACCACACATGGAGCGGCGTCCTGCTGCGGCCGTTCGATCATTCACCCGACGAGGAAATGGTCCCCGAGGACTTGTGGGTCTACAAGAAGATCGGCGTCAAGGGTACTGAATTGACAGGCTATCCGGCGATTTCCGTCTACCACGAATTTCGCTACTACCCCAAGCAGGTCATCGGTGGAACGTCGGATTGGCTGTTCGACCATCTGGGCGCGTTTTCGTGGGTCGTCGAGATCTGGTCGCCGATGCGCGAGGCAGGGATCGAGAAATATCTGTACATCGACTGGTTTCGCGACCATCCGATCTCCGACGATCTGGCGCTGTACCGCTGGAACGAGCGGAAGCTCGGCGGCGTCGCGCACGTCGACTGGAAGCCGTTCGACCATCCGCAGCTCGGCCCGATCGAAATCGGCGGCTGGAACCGCTTGCATGCGTTCAGCAATCCGCCGCCGGCGTTCCTGGAAAAGGAGGTCGCGCGGTTTCCCTCATGGATGATCTGGCAGGCGCTGCTGTTGCCGAGGCTCGAATTGGTCGATGCGCAGGCCGAGCGCATCGGACCCGAATCGTGGCGCGTGCGGCTGGTCGTGCAGAACACCGGCTGGCTGCCGAGCTACGTCAGCAAGCGCGCGCTGGAACGCAAGATCGTGCGCGGCCTGATCGCCGAGATCGCCTTGCCCGAAGGCGGGAAGCTGCACAGCGGCAAGCGGCGACAGGAAGTCGGGCAGCTCGAAGGCAAGGCATACAAGCACACCGGCGTCTCGTTCTGGCCGGACTACCACGTGACCGACGACCGTGCGAAGATCGAGTGGGTGGTGCAGGGCAGGGCGGGGGACCGCATCGCGCTGACGGCGCGGCACGAGCGCGCCGGTACCGTGCGCACCCACGTCACACTCGACTAAGGGCGATCGATGGCAAAAGTTCTCGGCTTGGGGGGACTGTTTTTCAAGTCGCCCGACCCGCAAAAGCTGCTCGCCTGGTACGCGCAATGGCTGGGCGTCGGCGACGGCAAGGCGTCGATCGAGTTCCGCTGCGCGGCGATGCCGGCCAACAGCTTTACCGTCTGGAGCCCGTTTCCGGCGAACACCGATTACTTCGCGCCGTCGGGGCGAGCGTTCATGTTCAACCTGATCGTCGACGACCTCGACGGCGCGCTCGGCCAGGTGCACACCGGCGGCGGGCAAGTCATCGGCGAGATCGAGGAACATGAGTACGGTCGCTTCGGCTGGTTCATCGATCCCGACGGGAACAAGGTCGAGCTATGGGAGCCGCCGAAGACCGCTTGAGTCCGCGACAATGAACTCGAGCCATCAGTCGCCCCCGAGGGCATTCATGCACTTGACGACGAAACGATGGGTCTGCTTCGCGGCGGCGCTGGTCACGCTCGGCGGATGCGCGCTGCCGCCGCCGGCGCCGACCAAAACGGGGCTCGACCGGATGGAGCATATCGTCGTCATCTACGCAGAAAATCGCAGCTTCGACAATCTCTACGGCTTGTTCCCGGGAGCGAACGGCATCGCCAACGCCACGCCGGCCCAGTACACCCAAGTGGACCGGGACGGCCGCCGGCTTGCAACGCTGCCCCCGGTGTGGAAGGGCAAGGACGCCGATCCGGCGTTTCCACGCGATCTGCCGAACCGTCCGTTCCGGATCGATGCGCCGCCGGTCAATCTGCCGCTGTCGGCACCCACCCCCGACCTGGTGCACAAGTTCTATCAGAACCAGGATCAGATCAACGGCGGGCGCAACGATCGCTTCGTCGCCGCCGGCGATTCGGGTGCCCTGGTGATGGGCCACTACGACGGATCGAAGCTGCCGATGTGGCGCTGGGCGCAGGAATACGCGCTGGCCGATAATTTCTTCATGGGCGCCTTCGGCGATTCGTTCCTGAACCACCAGTGGCTGATCTGCGCCTGCACGCCGATCGATCGCAACGCCCCCGCTGAGCTTCGCGCGCAGCTCGACGAGCGCGGGAAGCTGAAGACCCGTTCCGGATCGCCGGCGTCGGCACTGCATGGCCCGCCCGACTTTGTCGCGAACAAGGTATCGCCCGACGGCTATGTGCTGACGACGACGCAGCCGCCCTGGCAGCCGTCGCGGGTTGCGCCGGCCAAAGGCGGAGATCCGCTGGGCACCGATCCCTCGAAGTACACGTTGCCGCCGCAGATCCAAAAGACCGTCGGCGACACGCTATCGGCCAAGGGTGTCGGCTGGGCCTGGTATGCGGGCGCATGGAATGCCGCGCTCGCCGACGGCATGCAGCCGCCGGAAGCCAGGCGCAACGTCATCTACAACACCGCCAAGGGCGCGGCGAACTTCGTCGCGCATCACCAGCCGCTCAACTATTTCCGAAACTACGCGCCCGGCACCGCCGCACGCGCAGAGCACCTGAAGGATTACTCGGAGCTGGCGGACGGCATTGCACGCGGCCAGCTGCCGCAGGTCGTCTTCTACAAGCCGCAGGGATCGCTGAACGAGCATCCCGGGTACGCGGATGTACTGTCGGGCGATGAGCACATCGCCGACGTCGTCGCGAGAATCAAGGCAAGCCCGCTGTGGGCGGCGACGGCAATCATCGTCACCTACGATGAGAACGGCGGCTTCTGGGACCACGTCGCGCCGCCGGCCGGCGATCGGTGGGGACCGGGCACGCGGATACCGACACTGATCATTTCTCCCTATGCGCGCCGCGGCTTCGTCGACCACACGCGCTACGACACGACGTCGATCATCCAATTCATCACGCGGCGCTTCGGTCTCGAGCCGCTGCCCGGCGTGCGCACGCAAATGGGCGATCTCAGCGCGGCATTCGACTTTTCGCAGTGAGGCGCGGCGCCCAGCCAGCGACCGGCGAGCGAAAGACCGCGGCTCGCACCTGCCGCGAGGCGGCGCGATGAAATCGTCAGCGCTTTCGCGAGTCCCGGCCAGCGTCTGGACGCTCGGGCTGGTCTCGATGCTGATGGACGTTTCGTCGGAGCTGATCCACAGCCTGCTGCCGCTGTTCATGGTAACGGTGCTGGGCGCGTCGACGTTCGCCGTCGGCCTCATCGAAGGCATCGCCGAGGCCACGGCGATGATCACCAAGGTTTTTTCCGGATACATCTCCGACCGCTTCCGCAAGCGCAAGCTGCTGGTGGTCTTGGGCTATGGCCTCGCGGCGATAACGAAGCCGATGTTTCCGCTGGCGACCTCGCTCGGCTGGATTGTCACCGCGCGCTTCGTCGACCGGATCGGCAAGGGCATCCGCGGCGCGCCGCGCGACGCGCTGATCGCCGATATCACGCCGAAGGAGTCGCGCGGTGCGGCGTACGGATTGCGCCAGGCGCTCGATACCGTCGGAGCCTTCGCCGGACCGCTGCTGGCGATCGGCGCGATGCTCTGGTTCGCCGACAATTTCCGCGCCGCGTTCTGGTTGGCAGCGGTACCCGCGTTCACCGCAGTCGCGCTGCTGATCTTCGGCGTGCGCGAGCCCGAGCAGGTGGCCGACGGCAAGCCGGCAGGAACGCCGATCGCGCTTGCGGACATCAAGCGGCTGCCTGCGCGCTACTGGTGGATCGTCGCCATCGCCGCGGTGATGACCCTGGCCCGATTCTCGGAGGCATTTCTCGTTCTTCGCGCGCAAAGCGTCGGTATGACCCTTGCCTGGGTGCCTCTGGTCATGGTGCTGATGAGTGTGGTCTACGCCGTGGTCTCCTATCCGGCCGGCGTGATGGCCGACCGGGGCAGGCAGGGTGCGTTGCTGTCGGGCGGTCTGGTCGCATTGATCGTCGCCGACGTCATCCTCGCTTATGCCGGATCGGTCGACGCCGTCCTCGCGGGTGCCGCAGTCTGGGGCGTCCACATGGGGCTGACGCAAGGCGTGCTATCCGCGCTGGTGGCGCAGACCGCGCCGGCCGATCTGCGCGGGACCGCGTTCGGGCTGTTCAATCTGGTCAGCGGCCTCGCCCTGTTGGTGGCTAGCGCGTTGGCCGGCTGGCTCTGGGCGGTCTACGGCCCAATGTTCACTTTCTACGCGGGCGCGGCCTTTACCGCGCTCGCCTTGCTCGGCCTGTGGCTGCGGCCTGGTCAAACTGGTAATTTCCAGCTGTAACCGGCAGTTAGCTGCTGAAGTTCATGTTAGTCCCGGGGAATTCTTCCACGGGCATTCCAACCGATGCTATGCTCGGCCTAGAACGAACGTTCTACGCCTCGGGTATACATCCACTAAGGCCGCGACGTCCGACGACAGACTCGAGACCGCATCGTTGCTTACCTCGACCGAAGCCGATATCCAATCGCCTGCATGCTACCTGAGCGCGCTGAACGCGCAGCAGCGACTTGCGGTCGAGCACGGCGTCGGGCCGGCCGGCACGGAAGGGCAGGGGCCGTTGCTGGTGATCGCCGGCGCCGGCTCGGGCAAGACCAACACGCTCGCCCATCGCGTAGCGCATCTGGTGTACAGCGGCGCCGACCCGCAGCGCATTCTGCTTCTGACGTTTTCGCGCCGCGCGGCGGCAGAAATGGTGCGCCGTGCCGGCCAGGTGTTGAGCCGCGGCATCGGCGCCGGCGCGGTGCAGCGTCCACCGGCGCTGCCGTGGTCGGGGACATTTCACAGCATCGGCGCGCGGCTGCTGCGCGAATACGCGGAGCGCATCGGCCTCAATCCGTCGTTTACCATCCACGACCGTGGCGACTCGGAGGATTTGCTCGCGATCGTGCGGCACGAGCTCGGCCTGTCGGCGACCAAGCATCGTTTCCCGGGGAAGGGGACCTGTCTCGCGATCTACTCGCGCGCGATCAATAGCGGTGCCGCGCTATCCGACGTGCTCGCCGCAAGCTTTCCCTGGTGCGCACAGTGGGAAGCCGAGCTCAACAAACTGTTCGCCGCGTACGCCGCCGAGAAGGGGGTGCAGAACGCCCTGGATTACGACGACCTGCTGCTCTATTGGGCGCACATGGTCGCCGAGCCGGCGTTGGCCCGGGACATCGCCGCCCGCTTCGATCACGTGCTGGTCGACGAATATCAGGATACGAACCGCCTGCAGGCTTCGATCCTGCTCGGCATCAAGCCCGACGGTGCCGGACTCGCTGTCGTGGGCGACGATGCGCAGTCGATCTACTCGTTTCGCGCGGCCACCGTGCGCAACATCCTGGACTTCCCGCGCGCGTTCGATCCTCCGGCGCGCATCGTCGCCCTGGAGCGCAACTACCGGTCGACGCAGCCGATCCTCGATGCGTCGAACGCGGTGATCGCGCTGGCAAGCGAGCGCTACAGCAAGAACCTATGGACCGAGCGCATGGCGTCGCAGAAGCCGCAACTTGTCAGCATTCGGGACGAAGCAGACCAGGCGCGCTGCGTCGCCGACCAAGTGCTCGCACACCGCGAGTGCGGGATGACGCTCAAATCGCAGGCGGTGCTGTTCCGCAGTTCCAGCCACAGCGCGCAGCTCGAGCTCGAGCTGGCCCGGCGCGGCATCCCGTTCGTCAAGTTCGGCGGGCTCAAATTTCTCGATGCGGCGCATGTCAAGGACGTCCTGTGCGTGCTGCGCTGGGCCGACAATCCGCGCAGCAGGATGTCCGGCTTTCGCATCGCGCGCCTGCTGCCCGGCGTGGGTCCGGCGACCGCGGCGAAGCTGCTCGATGCCATGGAAAGCGCGCCCGATCCGGTCAGCGCGATGGGTGACTTTCGGATGCCGGCGCCGGCGGCCGCCGATTTCGGCGTCTTGCGCGACCTGTTCGGCTTGCTCCGGTCGGACAAGGCGGGCTGGCCTGCCGACATCGATGCGGCCACGCGCTGGTACGAGCCCCATCTGCGCCGGATCTATGACGATGCCCACGTGCGGCAGGCAGACCTGGTACAGCTCGCCAGGATTGCCTCGACCTATGCCTCGCGCGAGCGTTTCCTGACCGAGGTCACGCTCGACCCGCCATCAGCGACCAGCGGCGAAGCCGGCGCGCCCGGTCTGGATGACGACTATCTGATCCTTTCGACCATCCACTCGGCCAAGGGACAGGAGTGGCGCAGCGTCCACGTCCTCAACGTGGTCGACGGCTGCATCCCGTCGGACCTGAGCACCGGATCCGTCGAAGAGATCGAGGAAGAGCGCCGCCTCCTGTACGTGGCGATGACCCGAGCCCGGGATGAACTGCATCTGATGGTGCCGCAACGGTTTTACGTGCATCAGCAGACGCAGTACGGCGACCGCCATGTCTATGCGTCGCGCAGCCGTTTCATTCCGAATGGATTGACGGGGCTTTTCGAATCCTGCGTGTGGCCGCCGCCTGATGCGGATGCCCCAGGCGATGTCGCCGGCGCGACGCCGATGCCGGTGACCGATATCGCGGCCCGCGTCCGGTCTCGCTGGCAGCAGCCTGGCTGAGCTGCGCCAGACTCTGCGCGGCTACGCGCTCCGATGCCGTACTGCGTATAATGTATATTATGTAAAGTACCGTATCCGCGGCCTGAGGCGGCAAGCCCGCGTCGCGCTCGCCCATTTCGCCGCCAGGTCTGCCCGCCCCGCTGCCGCCTTTGGCGACGGTCAGGATTATCTTTTGTGGCCCGGGCGAGCTGCCGCCGCGCGAGCTCCCCATTTCCAGTCGCGGATCTCGGGCATGTCTTCGCCGTATTGCCTGATGTAGCGTTTGTGGTCGATCAGCTTGTCGCGAACGAACTGACTGAGATACGCGGCGCGGGCGCCGGGCGTAGGGACGCGCTTGATGACATCGCTGACCAGATGAAAGC
>JBDTNP010000236.1:0-6127 GCA_039933695.1 Betaproteobacteria bacterium
CGGCGACTGCGATTCTTGTGACTGGATTCTTCATGGCTTCTCCTGGTTGATCCGCCCATCAAAGGCGGCGTGGACGCGGTCAAACCGTTCCTTCACCGGCGCTCAAGCGCTTCCGCCCTGCACTGGAGCAATTCGCGCGCCAAACCGCCGCCTGTCAGCGCCCCTCCGACAGATTCCTTCACCGGCAGCAAGCGGCCGCGCGCATTGCCCGACAAATGCTTTTGCAACCGGCATTTATGACGTCGGAACCGCGTCGGTCGGGCGGTCCGTCATCGGGAAGGAGCAGCGCCCCGAGCCGCCGCCGCTGTAAATTCTGCAAATCGACGAGCGGTTTGCACGCACATTTGCTGTTCGTGCGGCGATCGATGCGATGTGCGCGCATTGACTACGGCGCGGGGACCATCACCAGGCGATCGAGCCCCGATTCCGCACCCCAGGCTTCGCCCGACCGGCCGAGCATCTGGCGCACGTTGGCCCCGGCGCGATTGGACGGCATGCTGGCGAATTTCTCGCTGACCGGATCGAAGCGTACGATCGCGTTGGTGCTCCAGTCGGTCAACCAGACCTTGTCCTTGTCGTCGACCCAGACCGCATAGGCATGGGCGTTGCCGGGCAGGTTCCATTCGCGCCAGTTGCGTGCGGCAGGATCGTACATTCCGACTTGACCGGTGTTCCAGTAGCTGACCCAGATCCGACCGCGCGAGTCCGACCACACCCGACGCGCGCCTTGCGCCGGCGTCGGCGGATCGATCACTGTAGCTTCGCCGCTCGTCGTGTCGACGCGCGCAATGTAGTTTCCGGCGAGCGAAGCGAAGTAGACGTCGCCTCCCGGCGTCGTCGTAATGCCGTACGGTCCGCTTCCGCGCGGCGCTTTCCAAACGCGCATGTCGCCGGACGCGGGATCGAGCCGGCCATAGATTCCGCTTTGCCCGGTAAACCAGATGCGGCCGTTCTTATCGAACGTCGCCGTATTGAGGTTGGCATAGCCGGCATCGCGCGGCAGCGGCCAGACCTTGACCTCGCGCGACTTGGGATCGAAACGCACGATCGCGTTCTGACCACCATCGGTAATCCAGGCTGCGCCGTCCGGTCCGACGATCACGCCGTGCGGCGATGAGCGCGACCCCAGCGCGATCTCCTCGACCTTGCCCGATTTCGGATCGAGTATCCCGAGCTTGCCGGCGGGCTGCGCCGTGTAATAGACGGGGCCGCCGGCGACCGGCGTCGCGGCGACATCGTGCGGATGCGCGCCGCGCGCAACGTCGAAGTAAACCGGCGACGACGAAGCGGCGCCGGCTTCAGGCGCGAGCGCCGCGGCAACGGCGGCGTGCAGCACCACGCATGCGATGGTCAGCTTTGGGATTTTCATGACCGCCTCCGGTCGCGAAAAGCTACGCCGACAAGCGTACCATCTCGCCTTCGCAGCGTCATTCGACCAGGCGCAGCGGGTCGAGGGCACAACACGTCCGAATAATTCGGCGCCGAGTCAAGGCGTCCGCCGCGCGCCGGTGCGACGAGCGTACGAATGGATGAACGGCGGCGATGCTTCGCCTACAGCGCCTTGCGCAACGCCTCGCCGTCGGGAGCGCCGAGCCCGGTGCAGGCGTCCCATCCGGCCCTGGCCTTGTAGGTGCCGTTGTCGCCGACGGTGATGTCGCGCAAGCCCTTGCCGGCGGGCAGCGCGTAAAGTTTGCCGTGCACGAATCCCAGGCGCGTTTTCTTCGCCTGGTTGAGACGCGCGATCAGGCCGGCCCAGAGCGGCGCGACCGCGCTGGTGCCGCCAACCACCTGCTGAACGCCGTCGACCAGAATCCGGTAGCCGGTTTCGCTGTCGCCGTTGCCGGCGACATCAGGGACGCCGCGGCCCGGCTTGCCGGCCTTGTTTGCCGACTTCGGCACGCCGGCGCGTTTCTGATAGTCCGGCAGCGAAAAGATCTCGCTGACGCCGCCGCCGGTCGCCCAGCCGTCGTGCGTGTTCCACACGGTCTCTGCGACGATCGCCGCGCCGCTGGCCTGAAGGCGCGTGGCGCCGCAGGCGAGGACGTGCGGAGACGACGCCGGAAAATCGACCTTCGCGCGCTTTCCCGGCGGGTCCGTGTCGCTCGAACCATGGTCGCCGGCCGCCGCGCAGACGGTGATGCCCAGCGCTGCGGCATCGATGCACGCGGCATCGTAGTCCTTCAGCGATTGCAGGGTCGAGTTGGTTTCGGCGCTGCCCCAGCTGATCGACACGATTCCCGGTCGGCGCAGGTTGTCGTGTATCGCTGCGTACAGCGCGTTGATAAAGCCCTCGTCGGTGTTGGGCGCAAAGTAGACGACGATCTGCGCCCCCGGAGCGACGGCGCCGGCCACCTCGATGTCGAGCACGACCTCGCCGTCCGGGCTGTTGGGATTTCCGGTCGGCGCGTTGTGCGCGCCGCCGACCGACACCGCGGTGACCGACGGCATCGGAACGCCGAGCCGGGAGAAGTATTTGCTCAGATCGCCCGCACGGTAGCCGCCGCCGAACTCGAGGATAGCGATCGTCTGGCCTTTGCCGTCGTAGCCTTTGGGAAAGGCATACAAGGCGGCGACCTCGAGCGGCGTGAAGGTCGACGCGGCGGCGCGCGGATTGTTCTTGCCGCGGGTCTTCGCAATGCGGAAGTGCGGCTCGACGTGCGGCCGGTTGTCGAGGCCGAACACACCTTCGACGATTCCGGCGAGTTCGGGAGGAATCATGATCGCGCCGGTCCGCACGCGGTATTCCCGGTCGCCATGCCGGTAGCAACTGAGCCTGGTACCGAATGTCGTCTCCATTGCGGCGACAGTTCCCGACAGATCGACGGCGCGCTGCGCGAGGCTGACGCGCGTGACATCCAGACCGTGCGCCTGCGCGAATTTTTCCACGACGGCGACATCGCGCGGCGCAGCGCCGTGTTCGGCGCGAAAGGTTTCGTAGCCGATGCGGCGGAAGCCCGTGCCGCCGGTCGGCGAGCGCAGCGCTTTTTTGCGGCGCAGCCGCACTGTCACTTCGACCCGGTCGGACTTGCGCGCCGGGCCCACGTATTTGGCTTCGGCAAACGGCGCCTTGACGCTTCCGGGCAATGCCACGGCTCGAGTCTTTCGCGGTTTGGTCATGCCATTCTCCTCAGCTGGGCTCGTCGGATGAAGGTTGCGTCGCGTCTGCTGCAGGCATAGGATGCATGCCTTCGCTTGCCTTAAGGATCAGCGTGGACAAGATTCCGCTCTTCGCCGCTGCCCTCGGTCTCGTCGCCGGCGCGGCCTCTCTTCCCGCCGAGGCCCTGGTCTGCAACATCGTGTTCGATCGCAACGATCAGGTAATCTATCGCAACGTCACGCCGCCGCTCGATCTTAGCGATGGCGGCTCGAGAGCGCGCGCGGCGATGCGTCAGCGCGGCGAATACCTGATGGTGATCGACACCGACCGCTGCGCGCCGGTCGCCCCAAGGACAGACAAGTCGAGCGCGGCCAGCGTCGAAGACATCGTTGCGGGAATGCGCCCGTACATGGGGCGCGGCGGCGGCCAGCCGACGGCCGGAGGCGCGGCGGCAGGCGGGAGCGGCAGCGCCGTACGCACGGCACCGCCGGCCGCGGCGACTACCTCGCGCGGCGCCTCGACACGGGCCTATTAGCAGTATTCGTTCGCCTTGCGGCGAACGCTTTACCATCGCCTGCGCGGCGGCTTTCGCCGCCGCGCCGCCAAATCCGCTTTCAGCCCTCGTACTTGAACGAAAGCGCGACGCGCGCGCGGTACGCCGCGACTTTGCCGTTCTCGACTCTCATGTCGAGTTTGACGATGTCGGCGATGCGCAGATCGCGCAGCGATCCTGCCGCCGTTTCGACCGCGCGCCTGGCCGCGTCCTCCCATGAAACCTGACTCGTGCCGACCAGCTCGGTGATACGGTAAACGCTCTCGCTCGTCCCCGGTCTCCTGCTCTTCGCCTTTGCTTTTGCCTTTGCCATGCGTTCCTCCTGGTCGACCGCGTTGATCGCCATTCTTTTTATTCCGAGGCACCGGCATTGTCAATGCGGGGCTGCTTTAGATCGATCGACGCCAGCTTGCTCAGCGCGGGACGTCGAAGGGACAGGCGTTGACCAGTCCGGGCGGGGAATGGTGCGCGCCACCAGCGCGCCGATCAGCGTCACCCCGGCCAGCAGGCCGAAGACGATGCGATAGGCGTGATCGAACCGGGCGCCCATCGCGGCGCGCTCGGCCTGCGACATCTGGGCGACAGCGTCCGGTCCCGTCTCGAGCACGCGCGCCAGCAGCGCCGGCAGCGAACCGCCGGCGACGCCCAGCGCGCCGACCAGCACCGCCCCGATCAACGCGACGCCGGCAGCGCCTCCGATCGCCCGCGACAAGGAGATCGACGCGGTCGCGGCGCCGAGCCTTCTCGGTCCGGCCGCGAGTTGCACGGTGACCTGCGTTGGCGGCATGACCATGCCGATGCCGATGCCCACGACGGTGGTCAATCCCATGACCGCGAACGTCGGCGCGGAGCCGACCGCTATCGCAAGAGCGATGAACGCCAGCGTCGCGATGCTCATCCCGAGCAGCGGAAATATCGTTACCCTGCCGGTGCGCGTGACCAGCTTGCCGGTGATGGCCGACGAGACGACCATCGCCAGGGTGATCGGCAGCAGCAGCAGACCCGATTGTCCGATCGCATAGCCGCGGCCGAGCTGCAGGTACAGCGGCAGGAAGAGTATCGTCGAGAACAGCGTCGCGCCGAAGCAGACGACGACCGCGTCGGAGCGGGCGATCGCGGGACTGGCGAGCAGGCGCAGCGGCAGCACCGGATCGGCGGCGCGGCGCTCCCACCGCAACAGCAGCGCGAATCCCATCGCGGCAACGGCAGCCAGCGTCAATATCTGCCACGAGGCCCACGCAAAGCGGTGTCCTCCGGACGAGAGCGCGAACAGAAGTGAAAGCGTCGCCAGGACGAACAGCATCGCACCGATGATATCGGGCTGGAATCGTCCTTCACTAGGCGGGGCGGTATCGGGGATGCGCCGCGCAAGCACCGCGGCGATCAGGCCGAGCGGGATATTGATCCAGAAAATCGCCCGCCAGCTCACATGCTCGGTAAGGTAGGCGCCCAGCACCGGCCCCGACGTGCTGGCCAGCGCGAAGACGGTGGCAAAGTAGCCCGATAATCTGCCGCGCTCGCGCGGCGAGACGTGCTCTCCGATCAACGCCTGGGCCAGCGTCATCAGGCCGCCGCCGCCCAGTCCCTGCACGCCCCGCGCGACGATCAGCGTGAGGAGCGTCGGCGCGAACGCGCACCCGAGCGAAGCGACCGAGAAAATGGCCAGCGCGCCGAGCAGCATGCGCCTGCGGCCGAAACGGTCGCCGAGGTGTCCGTACAGCGGCGCGGCGATCGTTGCCGCCAGCAGGTACGAGACGACGACCCAGGAAATGTCGGTAAAACCGTTGAGCGAGCTCCCGATCGTCGGCAAGGCGCTGGCGAGTATCGTCTGGTCGGCGGCCGCGAGGAACATCGCGACCATCACGCCAGGAAAGACGCGCAGGAACGCCTGTCGGGTCGTCAGCGCCGGCGCGCGACCATCGGCGCGTTCGGGTCTCGGTCCGCTTGCCATTGCCATCGATGATCGATCCGTCGAAACGAGCGCGCGCGGTATCGCGCGGTGGCCGCGCGAACCGTCGACCGCCGCGGCAAGGGTAGCAGGAACGAGAGATTCGAGCCGCCGGCCGGATCGGAAGTTCCGATGTCGGATTGGGGTGGGACGAAAGCGCCTCCAGGCAATGCTAAACTCTCGGCGACGCGCGACGCTTGCGGTCTGCGACTCGGTAGCAACGACAAGCGGCCGGCGTTCGCCCAACGCACCTCACGTTTCCGGCAAGGACGATGCCCAGGCTCGCGATTATCCAGCAGGCTCCCGTCGTGCTCGATCGCGATGCGACCTTGAAAGAAGCGGTCCGATGGGTCGACACGGCAGCCACCGCCGGCGCGGCGCTGATCGTTCTGCCCGAGTCGTTCGTGCCCGGTTATCCAGCCTGGATCTGGCGGCTGCGTCCGGGCCCCGACAGCAGACTCACCGCGAAACTGCATGCGCGATTGGTCGACAACGCGGTCAGCATCGGCCGCGGCGACCTCGCCCCGCT
>JBDTNP010000237.1:0-15057 GCA_039933695.1 Betaproteobacteria bacterium
GAACATATCGATGACTCGACGTTGCTATCTGTGCTGCGCGAGACGAGGCGTGTGCTGCGCCAAGAGGGGCGACTCGCGATATTTACGCCCTGCGCGTCGCACTACGTCGAACGGATGAAAGCAGACAATTTCGTCCTGCACCAGACACCCGGACATATTGCCGTTCGAGACGAACGTCAGTATCGCAGCCTGCTTCCCCAAGGAGGCTTCGACATAATGTCGCTTTATTTTTCGCCGTCGACCTACCCGCTCGCCGGATGGCTGGATCAATGGCTCTGGGACGTGCCGTTGATCGGGCCGTTTTTCAGATTCCGGCTTTGCATTGTGGCGAAACCGGCGCCGGCTAGCGGCGCAGAGTAACGCGCCTTGATGTGCTGCACATGACCCCAAGCACTCTAGCCAATCACCCTGCGTGACGCGCCGGAGACGACCATGCACGAGAAGGGAGAGGCCAAATCAGCACAGGAATTCTACGACCGATCCTATTACGCGGGCGCGCGCGGACAGCCCATGGGCGCGCCCTGGCATACCCGTCGCATCGCACATCGTTTGGGAGATTTGCAGGGCAAGCGCGTCCTCGACGTCGCCTGCGGCTTGGGCGATTGGCTGGAGCTGCTCGCATGCCAAGGCGCGCAACCGAGCGGCATAGACATCTCCGAGCGCGCTGTAAGAGCGTGCCGGGAGCATCTTCTAGGCGCCGACATTCGACAAGGTTCTGCGGAGGCGCTGCCTTGGGCGGATGCTTGCTTCGACCTGGTGACATGCCTCGGGGCGCTCGAGCATTTTGCCGACAAACCACGGGCCCTGGGGGAAATGGTGCGCGTTGGCGCGCCACAAGCGCATTACCTGATTCTCGTGCCGAACGCGGGATTTCTTACGCGGAGACTAGGCCTTTACACCGGGACGCAGCAGGTTCAAGTGCGTGAGGATGTCTATTCTCTGGAGGCATGGGCGACGCTTTTTCGCGACGCCGGCCTGATTGTGGATCGGCGATGGCGCGACTTGCGTATGCTCGACTATCGGTGGGTCGCGAGCGGCCCACTCCGGCAATGGGTCGTCCGAGCGGCACAGGCGGTCGTGCTTCCGGTGTGGCCGATCGCTTGGCAATACCAAGTTTATCATCTTTGCAGGAAGGTTTGATCGCTTCCATTTTGTATGGAGGTGATCACGAATGGGCGCCCCGCTCGATAGCGTCGAATAGCGTCTCGTAGCGGTCGCAGACGCCCTCCCAATCCCGCTCGGCGCGCGCCCACGCGCGGGCCCGTTCGCCGAGCGCGGCGGCGCGGCTGGGATCGTCAAGCAGTTCCGCGATTGCCGCGGTCCAGGCATCGGCGTCTTCGCTGGCGATCAGACGACCGCCCTGGCCATCAACGATGGCGTCACGGAGTCCCTCCAGGTCTGCTGCGATCAACGCGCAACCGGCAGCGGCCGCCTCGAGCGCCACGATGCCGTCCCCCTCGATGTCGTCCGGCACATGCACGTTCGGCGCAATACAAACCGCCGCGCGGCATAGCCAGGTCATCCTCTCACTTTCTGGAACCGCACCCAGCCAAGTGATCCTTCCGGCAACGCCCGCCGCGACGGCGGACTTTTGAATTGCGGACCGTTCCGGGCCGGCCCCGATAATCGCGAGACGAACGCCATCGCGACGCTGCGCAACCCTTGGTAGCACGATTCGGACAAACCATTCGAGTCCTTTGCGTCTTACCAGTCGACCGACAAACAGCAACAAATCCGTTTCCCGATCGGCGCTTGCGGCCGCCGCTGGCGCCGCCACCCCGACGCCGATCACGCAAGCCCTTGATGCGGGCACACCTCTGGAAATTGCCGCCGCACGAGCCGCCGAGCTGATGCAGATGTAGGCGTCGAAATCGCCAAAGAAGGTCCGCAGCCAAAGGCGATACAGCGGGTGCGAATACATCACGTCTAGCCCGTGCACGGTAACGCACACGGGAACATCGCATAGCTTGGCCAACCGCCCCAGCGGAGCAAGCGCCGGATCGCCCAAATGCAGCAGCAGAATCCTTCCGCGAATCGCGTTCGCCAAGATTAGCACCGCGCTATAGCCGAGAAAAAGCGGCAGCCAGCGGCTCCCGCCCCGCAGCGCGACAACGCGCGTGGATCGGCGTTTCGCGATCCGGCTCGTCAGTTCCCAGCTCAGGCGTTCCATTCCGCCGACGCGTGGCAGAAATTTTCGCGTTACAAACCACGTCGCTGCGCGCTCAGCCATCCTTCCGCTCATCGCCATCACGTCCGATCCGCGCTCGACGCGCATCGAGCTGCATCTCCTCCAGCAGGCGCCTATTGATAGCGAGGAGGTCGCCTACAAACGCGACCGCCATCAATGCACCGCTCAAGCCGTAGAGGATGGCGGCGAGAATCAGACTCTGGAGATGGCCGGCGCCACCGTCGTCTGCGAAAAAATAATAGAGAAAGCGAAAGGCGATGGCGGTGGCGACGGAAAAGAGCGCAATCGCGGGCACCATGAAGGAGCGAAAAGGTCGATAGACGACAAAGATCCGGAGCAGGTCGCTTCCGCTGCGCCACAGGTAGTGCAAATTGCTGCGCACAAGGCGGGATTCTCGGATCGATGCGTTGACCCGAATCGGAACCGAGGTTACTCGCATGCCATGGTGCGCCGCCTGCACGATGGTCTCCAACGTATAGGTGTAACGTGAGAAAACATTCGCCCGCAAAGCCGCTCCACGGCTCATCGCCCGAAAGCCGCTGGTGGCGTCCGCAACGCGTGTACCCGACAGCAACCCGACTACCCGGGAGCCGATACGCTGCATGGTTTTTTTGAACAAAGAGAAGGATGCGATGTCCGCGATCGGCCTCGCGCCGATGACGATGTCCGCTTCGCCCGACAGGATTGGCGCCACCAGTTTTGCCATGTCGTCCGCGCAGTACTGGTTGTCGGCGTCGGTGTTTACGACGATGTCGGCGCCACGGGCAACGCACGCCGCCATGCCTTTGACAAAAGCGTTTGCGAGGCCGCGATTCACCGGAATGGTCACAACGTACGCGCCCATCGCACGCGCGACCTCGGCTGTGCGATCGACGCTGCCATCGTCGACGACAACGACCTCGATCGCGTCGATGCCCGGCAACGAAGTCGGCAGATCGCGGACGGTCTGCGGAAGATACGATTCTTCATTAAAGCAAGGTATCTGGATGCAAAGCTTCACGGCGCCCCGCTAAGTCGATGCAACGGCAAGATGCGATGGCCAACGACGGCCGATCATGGTGCCACGACTACAGGAATCGACAAGACCTCGTCCCCATTGTCCGCGAAGAGCGCCACCGTCTCGCGCACCATACCGACGTGAACGTCGTACTCGCCGGGCGGCAGAGGCTTGCCGTCGAGGCCGATCGGCGCAAGGGGCACTTGCAAGCGAGTACGGTCGCCCGGCAGCATCGATACCGACAAGCCCCAGCGATTATCGCCGACAAATTCGCTCCGGTTGCCTTTGCGATACCACCGCAGAGCAATCTGGATGGCGTTCGCAGGGCTGCCGAGTTCGCGCGCGCTCGGCCAGTACTCGCGCCCCGTGTTAGTTACGTCCAACACAAAGTCGACGCTGTGCCCGGCGGGGATACGCTCCGGCTCGGAAGGCAGGCCGATCGATGCCAGATGCGATCGAAATCCGTCGACACCCGGCCCGCTCGCCCTGGGTTCGTCGGCATGAAGCGGCCGGATGCCGATCAGGCCGATGCTGAGATTGGCGCGCGGATCGTTCGCATTCATCTCGGCAGGATCAACCGCCTGGCTTAGGATCCCTATTCGAGCGATGTCGCCAGCTATCACACCCGACACCGGTACCCGCAGTGTACTGACCCCGGGGCCGACGTCGCCGGTCCACGCTGGCTGACCATCGACGAGGACAGATATCCAGTGGGACGCGCCTTGTTTTGCATAAGAAAAAACATCAACCTTGAGCGCTTGCGCGCCCCGCAACGCTTCCGCCGGCACGTCTATCCACGCTTGGCCGTCGGTATAACGAAACTGTCCGAACGGGGCTATCTCGCAATCGAAAAATCCGCCGTCGTGTGCTCCCCAGATTCGTTCCCCGCCAAACATTCGCGTCGCAAACGTCGGATCGAGGCGATTGACCCGCGAGAGTATCAATTGGGATTGCACGGTAATGCGTTGGGTAGCCGGCGGCCGGTTCGACACCAGCAGACGGGATCGGGTTATCCACCACTCGCGTTGGTCGTGAATCTCGACACCATCGCGCCATAACTCGGGCCCGTGTAGCAGCCATGCCGGGTGCCCAAGTTGTAATTTCGCCTTTATCCACTTCGTCACCCGCTCGATATTGTCTGTGTTTTGTGCTCGCCCGGCGACGACGGCAACGGGCTTGCCGTAAGCCAGGAACAGCGCGCTCGCGATTTCTTCGTCTCCGCCGATATTCACGATCAGGCCATCGGGCAACTCCCTGGCGATCGATGTCAACTGGCCGGTGACACCTCGATTCTCGCGCATCAGAATCTGTTGCAGCGGATATCCGGAAACAATCAACGCATAAGGTGCGAGGAGCGCGACTGCCCCGGCCATTGCGCCGACGCGGCCGAGTCGTCGCGTCAAGGCATGGACGCAAAACGCGGCGAACAGCAGGACGTATGGCACGACCGTCGGCACGAACCTGCGGAAAGCCCACGGATGGTCCGGGCTTACCTGCGGCGCCCATAGGTAGAGCAGTGCCGGCCCGATGCCGATCACCAGGAGCAGCGGCCAGAGCAGTCCTCGGCGGACTGCCCAGTTTCGCTGTATTGCCAAACAGACGCCGGCGAGGGCGAACAGAAGGATCGGCCAGGACAAGTAGGTTGCAAGATTGAGCAGAGACTCTTCTCTGAAATCTCGCTGGCCATCCAAACCGGACGCCTGACGGATGATGGCGAACGGTTGCAGCGTCGGACGGACCGCGGCGGCATACGCGAAAAGCGCGATGACGGCGGCAATGGCGAGTGTCCGGCTGTGACGTGCGCCGATCGCGTTCCGCAACATGGTTACCCTCGTTGGCGTAGCCAAGCCAATCGCCAACGTAAGCGCTACCGATGCGGCGGCGATCGCGGCGCTTTCCTCCAGCACACTGTCCAGGTATCCCCAAAAAAAAATCAGGTAAACAAGCAATGCGACGGCAAGTGAAAAAACCTGGATTAGCGCAAAACGCCGCGCTCTCACAATGTTCTTCAGTGTAGGCGTCGCCGCGCCCGCGAGCATCGCGGCAGCAATCGCGGCAGGTATCAAAAGGGCGGCATCCATGCGAACGAGCGTGGCGGCGGCAAGGATGGCGGCAACCCTCCAGCGGGAGCGATAAATCCCTGCACTGCCGAGGAGTGGTACGGCGAGAAGCAAGGTCATCGCCAGCGGCTCGCTGAGCGAAATACCCGCGATCCACAATGAGCTGGGGAGCGCGAAGAAAAGACATGTTCCAGCCAATGCAATCCCGGGAGCGACCAGTCGGCGCAGTAACACGAAGAAAAGCAGCCCGCCGAGCGCGAACACCAGAGCGTTCGCTGCGTAGACGCCCTGGATACCGACAGCCGAATGAGCGAGCGCAAGCCAAACCGGCCATCCGAGCGGATGCGTGGTACCGATCGGCTGGTCGAAGCCGTTGCGCACTGCGGTCAATCCGGGCACACGTACGCCGCCCAGGCTGCGCACCAAGCGCCGGTCCGCATTGTCGAGCGACGAGTACTCGCTTGATGACGTGCCACGCTCGGAGAGTGCAACTGCGGATTCCGCATAAATTTGCTGGTCCCGCCCGCTGCCAAGTGTCTCGTCACGTCCGCTGGCGGCGGCGATCGCAAATATCCCGGCGGCAGCCAGCGCGAACGCGTCCTGGACGCTAAAGGTCCGAAGATCGGAAGCACTGAGAGGACGACGCACCACGCCAATCGCGGCGCCGATCCATCCGGTGATACCGAGGACCTGGGCATCGAACAACCCGGCACCCGCGAGAATCACCAACCAGGGCGTCAACAGCGCGACGCCCAGGACGAGGGCAAGCGTGTGAAGAGCCAGCGCGGATTGACGGAATCCAGGCGCGAGACCGCCGGCAAGTGCCCATCGGCCGGCCACATAGGCGAACGCGACGACCCCGGTCGAAATCAACATGTTCATTGGTTCCGTTTCGCGATAAGGCGCTTCAAGCGACGAAATTGTGCCTCAGATTCAATTTCTTGAGGGATCGTCGTACCGGACGCTTCGACTTGCTGCTCGTGCGGCGGGGCCGTTCCTTTTGATACTATGCGAAACGATCGGCCTGCGCTGCGGCAGGTCGCCCCGAGAGCCGTCGGGATGGCCGCGCGCCGCTGGTGCCGGCCGATCCATCGGATAGCTACCGGATTTACAGGACGTTACTGGCGAGCAATTCAGCGCAACTGCGCATCGCGGGTTTATGGGTATGCTTGCACCGAACTTCAACAGCGCTTGGCGCTACCGGCATTTCATCCTCTCGTCGATCCATACGGAGTTCCGTGCGCGCTTCGTCCGCAGCAAACTCGGCGGAGTGTGGATGATTATTCATCCCCTAGCGCAGGCTGCGATATTTGCACTGGTCTTGGCCGAGGTCATGGCAGCCAAGCTTCCTGGTATGGCCAATAATAAGTATGCATATGCGATCTATTTGCTTTCCGGCATGCTTGCGTGGTCGTTATTTTCGGAGATCGTCAGCCGTTGCCTGACTATGTTCATCGATAACGGCAATCTTCTGAAGAAGATGCTGTTTCCGCGCATCAATCTGCCCCTGATAATCGCCGGCTCCGCACTAATCAACAATCTTTTGCTGCTGCTCGCGGTACTCGTCGTCTTCGCGCTGCTCGGCCACGTTCCCGGCTCCGCAATTGCCTGGATGCCGTTACTAATCGTGCTGACGATGGCGCTCGGCCTCGGCGTTGGCCTGCTGCTTGGCGTATTCAATGTATTCGTTCGTGACGTCGGCCAGGTCGTTCCAATAGCATTACAACTCGGATTTTGGTTCACGCCGATCGTCTACACACCCGATGTCGTGCCTCAGAATCTGAGAGCACTGTTGCAGCTTAATCCGATGACGGCGATCGTGCAGAGCTTTCAGAACGTCATGCTGTTCGACAAGCCGCCTGAATTCATCGCTCTTGCATGGATCTTCATCGTCACGCTGCTGCTTATGATTGCGGCCCTTGCCTTGTTCCGGCGCGCCAGCGGCGAAATGGTGGACGTGCTGTGATTGCAAGCGCATTGACGGTTTCTGGTCTCGGCAAGGCATTTCGCTCCTACCGAACCGAGTGGCAACGTGTACTGTCGTGGCTTGGCTTTGCTGTCAATCCGATGTCCGAGCATTGGGTATTGCGCGGCATCGGATTTTCCGTGGCTCCCGGCGAGGCCGTCGCGATTGTCGGGCAGAATGGTGCCGGCAAAAGCACGTTGCTCAAGCTGATAGCCGGAACCCTGCGACCGTCCGCCGGAGAAGTAGCGATCAACGGCCGCGTCGTCGCGATACTCGAACTCGGCATGGGCTTCAATCCGGAGCTCACCGGCCGTCAAAACGCTCTACATGCTGGCGGCCTGATGGGCTTCGACCGCAGCTCATTACGTGCGGTCATGCCCGCGATCGAGACGTTCGCGGACATCGGCGAGTACTTCGACCAGCCGATCCGAACCTACTCGAGCGGCATGCAGGTGCGGGTAGCGTTTGCCGTGGCAACCGCTTTTCGTCCTGAAATTCTGATCATCGACGAGGCGCTGGCAGTCGGTGACGCGGCATTCCAGCGCAAGTGTTTTCAACGTATCGAGGCCTTCCGTGCAGACGGGACGACTCTGCTATTCGTAAGCCATGACCTCGAGACGGTCAAGAAGATCTGCTCGCGAGCAGTTTTCCTCAGGAACGGTCAGCTCGTCCGGTTCGGCCCCGCCAAGCAGGTCTGCGACGACTACGAGCAACATCTTTTTGGCGGCAAGATCAGACCCGCCGCGGCCATTACGGCCGGTCCCGAGCTCACCAGATTCGATCCGGCATTGGTCGCGGCCTCTTGCGAGGTCGTTTATGGCAACGGCAGGGCCGACATCCAATCCTGCCGGATCGAGAATGGCCAAGGTGAACGAATTAACGTCGTCGCGAACGATCAGCCGTTCGTCTGGCGTTACGATGTCAGATTCAACGACGTGGTCGACGATCCCATCTTTGCGATGCTTGTGAAAACACGCGAAGGCATTACCGTCTATGGGGTCGATTCGAAGCAGCTCGAAGCGCCCCGCAAAAGGTATCTGCCGGGAGAAGTGATCGATGTCCGTTTCGAGCTTTCCAATCGGCTGGCACCGGGGATCTACTATCTGAACTGCGGCGTGCGTCTGGATCGGCCGGACCGAATCGAATTCGTCAGCCGCCGCGTCGATGCCGCACTAGTCAAGATCGTCGACAGTTCGCCTTCGACCATCATCGTCGGATTGGTGGACATGGAGGCGAATCTCGTCCTGGCGAGCACGAGCATGGCCGTCGCGTAGCACCGCATGAACACCAGCCCGATCTTCGCACATTCGCTATTCCGATCCGGTAGCACTTACGTCTTTGGAGCTTTCCGGCGCTCGGCTGCCGGCTACTGGTGCTACCAAGAACCGTTGAACGAGCACGTGCGCCACGTTGCCGACGCGCCGGAGCGTTTATTGGAGATCGGTGCGCGAGACGGTGCGCTGCTCAGGCATCCGGCTCTGGATAAGCCGTACTTCTGGGAGTTCTATCAGGTCAGGAACGCGATAGCGACGCTTTTCCGCAAAGAGTTCAGCTACGAGACTTTCTTCATCAGAAAAAACCATCTGTCCTACGGCCCGCTACGCGCATATCTGCAGGCTCTGATCGACAACGCCCAGGGACGGCCGTTCTTCCAATGTTGCCGCACGACAGGCCGCCTCGCGGCCTTGCGTGACGCCTTAGGCGGAACACACATCCATTTATGGCGCAATCCGCACGACCAGTGGTGGTCGTACCGGGTCGGCGACTATTTCGATGCGACGACCCAACTGGTCTTCAATGCGGCCGCACTGCCGGATTCGCTGGCGGCCGTAAGAGACGTGTGCGGCATCGCGGCGTTTCGTGACCCGGACATCGATAAGGAGTTTGCGCATTGCCGCAACCATCGTCTCGCCGCCCGCGAAGGTTATGTTGCGTTCTATGCGTTGTGGCTGCATTCGTTGCTCGCGTGCGAGAAGGTGGCGGATCTGTCGGTCAATATCGATGCTCTGAGCACGTCCGGTACCTATCGCCGCGACACCCTGTCCGCACTGAATCGTCATGGGATCGACGGCCTGGATTTCTCCGACTGCAGCATCGCACAATCGCAATTCGGTGCCGACGACCTCGCTTTCCTTGCCGATGCCGAACAACGTGTCCACAATATTTTTCGGGACAAAGGCATCGAACAAGACCACCTCGCGGCGGCACTCGATTTGCGCGCGCGTTATCGCCCCGGTCCGCTTCGGACGATCGCCGATGCGGCAGCTTCGCTATCCAGCGTTCACAGCGTGGCGATCCGGCAAATGGATGCCCTCGCTGGCATGCAGCGCGAGTTGGCGCAACGCGAGAATATGTTGGCCGACGCCCGCCGCACCGCCGAGGCACAGCGGATCGATCTCACAGCGGCGGCGACTTTGACGGCCGCGCAACGTGAAGAGATCGCCGCCGGACAAGCAGCCTTGGACGCCCGCGAAAAGGATCTCGTACAAGCGCGTGACCGATCGACCGGGCTCGCCGCAGAGTTAGCGGATATACGGCTGCGGATGGCGGCAATGTCCGAGGATCTCGTCGAAGCGAGCGCCCGTCTGGACAGCCAAGCGGCGGAGCTTGCGTCTGCGCGACAGCGTACTGAGCGACTTCACCACGAGCTGCGGGCGGCGGGATCCAGGTTGGAGGAAGCCGGCCTCGAAACACACCGTTGGTGGTCTATGGCGGATGACACAAGCAGGCATCTGCAAGCAATTTACGCGAGCCGATCCTGGAAGTTGACAGCGCCGTTGCGCGAGATCAACGCATGGCGCAAGCGGCTTGCAGGTTCAACCGGGGTTGGCGTCGCGACTTTGGGCGGCATGCCGCGTCGCGCGGTCCGGCAACTGCTTCTGGCCGCGTGGGCTCACGCGAGAGGGCGCCCCGAACGCAGGGCGCGGTTCGTTCGGCTGCTCGCACCCTTTCCCCGGCTATATTCGCGGCTGCGCACGTTCGCGTTTGCGCGTGCAATGGTTCCGGCGGCCAGTGCACCGTCTACGGTGTCGCCTGGCGCACCGCCAATGCGCCTTGAGGGGAGAAATGGCGTCCGTTGGGAGGACTACCCGGGGTCGGTACAACAGATTCATTCGCAACTGATGCAGGCGCGCGCGGCCGCTGCCCCTCCAAGCCAGGCACTGCCTACGCAGACACGGCGTTGAGAATAGTCGTCGAATTGCAAGGGGCGCAGTCCACCGGCAGCCGTTCGCGCGGAATCGGACGGTACTCATTGGCGCTCGCCAAAGCAATGGCTGCCAACGCGAGGGCCGACGAGCTCTGGATCGCCTTGAGCGGTTTCTATCCGGATACCATCGAGCCTCTTCGGGCCGAATTCGATGCTCTCGTGCCGCAGCGACGGATCGTCGCGTGGCACGCGCCTGGCCCGGTCGCGAAGCTCGAGCCTTCCAGCGAATGGCGGATGGGGACGGGCGAGCTCGTACGCGAGGCGTTTCTGGCGGGGCTCAAACCTGATGTCGTGCACGTGTCCAGCCTTTTCGAAGGACTGACCGACGACGTGCTGACCAGCATCGGCTCATTCGACAGCATGCTGTCCACGGCTGTGACTCTGTACGACCTCATCCCGCTGGTCCACCGCGAAACCTACTTGGCCGACGAGATGGTCGAATCGTGGTACGAGCGCAAGTTGGGCCACCTTCGGCGTGCGCAGCTTTGGCTCGCGATCTCCGAAAGCTCGCGGCGCGAAGCGATCGAGCGGCTCGGCTTGCCCGAAGGGTGGGTCGTCAATGTGTCCACGGCAGCCGATGCGATCTTCCGTCCCATCGACATCGGCCCAGCGCAACAAGGCGAATTCCTTCGCCGCTACGGATTGGCGCGACCCTTCGTGCTGTACACCGGCGGCATCGACAAGCGAAAAAATATCGAAGGGCTGATCGGCGCGTATGCCAGGCTGCCCGCAGCTTTACGAGCGAGCCATCATCTGGCGATCGTCTGCTCCGCGACCGAAGATCAGATCGGCAGGCTGAAACGTCACGCGCGCCAGCAGGGCCTCAGTTGCGACGAGCTCGTCGTCACCGGCTTCGTCCCCGACAGCGATCTGGTCATGCTTTATAACCTCTGCAAGGCGTTCGTCTTTCCCTCCTGGCACGAAGGGTTCGGACTGCCTGCGCTGGAAGCGATGAGCTGCGGCGCTGCAGTGATCGGGGCCGGCACCTCGAGCGTCCCCGAGGTTATCGGCCGGAGCGACGCCCTGTTCGATCCTCACGACGAAGCCAACATTGCGGCGAAACTCGCCAAAGTTCTTAGCGATGAAGGTTTCAGGCAGGATTTGCGGCAGCACGCACTGCCGCAGGCGGCCAAGTTCTCCTGGGACCGGACTGCCCGCACCGCGTTGGACGCGATGGGCCGGCTGCATCGGCGCACGGTAGGCGCCGCCGCAGTGCGCGTGCGCACTCCACCGCGGCGGTCTCGGCTCGCCTACGTGTCGCCGCTGCCTCCGGAGCGCTCGGGGATCGCCGACTACAGCGCAGAGCTTCTCCCTGAACTGGCCCGTCACTACGATATCGAAGCCATCGTCAGCCAAGCGGAGGTACGGGACTCGTGGATTCTCGCCAACGTACCGGTGCGCAGCGCTCAGTGGTTCGATCAGAATGCGGACTCGTACGATCGCGTTATCTATCATTTCGGCAATTCGACATTCCACGCACACATGTTCGGATTGCTCGACAGGCATCCGGGCACAGTCGTACTGCACGATTTCTTTTTGAGCGGCGTCCTTGCTCATTTGGAATGGACACGCCAGGCTCCGAACGCCTGGTCGCGAGCCCTGTTCGACTCGCATGGTTACCGGGCCATCAGGGAGCGATTCGACGCGCGGGATCCGACCGATGTCGTTTTCAGATACCCGGCCAATCTAGTCGTCCTGCGGCAGGCTGACGGCGTCATCGTGCATTCGGAGTTTTCCCGCGAGCTAGCGGATCGCTGGTACGGCGCCGGATACAGCGAAGGTTGGGCCGTGATCCCGCATCTGCGCTCGCTTCGGCCCGCGGCTCCGCGCGCCGAGATCAAAGCATCGCTGGGATTTCGGGAAGATGACTTCCTTGTCTGCTCGTTCGGGATGATGGGTCCGACCAAGCTCAATCACCGCTTGCTGGCAACGTGGTTTGCCTCGCCATTGGCACAGGATGAGCGTTGTCATTTGGTCTTTGTCGGCGAACGCGACGGCAGTCGGTATGGACGCGAGCTCAACGACGCGATGGCCCGAAGCGCGATAGCTTCGCGGATCCATGTCACCGGATTTGCCCTACCCGCCGAGTATCGCCGTTACCTCGCCGCGGCGGACGTCGCGGTCCAGCTCCGTGCGATGTCCCGGGGCGAGACCTCGGGTACCGTCCTGGATTGTATGGGCCATGGCCTGCCGACGGTCGTCAACGCCGTCGGTGCCGCTACCGAATTGCCGGCTGATTGTGTTGCAGGACTTCGGGCGGAATTCGTCGACGCCGAATTGCGAGATGCCCTCATGCAACTTCGCTTCGATCGAGCCGCGGCTTCTGGACTCGGCGAACGAGCCGCGGCGTATGTTCGCGCGCAACATAGTCCGCGCGCGATAGCCGACCGCTATCGCGAAGCGATCGAAAACTTTGCACGCAGCGGTGCGCCTTCGCGAAGCGCTCGCCTCGCGCGCCGAATCGCCCGGGTCGATGCTGTGACGCCGCCGACGGACAAGGATTGGTTGAATCTGGCGTCGTGCATCGCGCAGAACAGGAACGTCGAACCGTTCTGGCCGCGCCAGTGGCTACTGGACGTCGGCGAAACGGCAAAAGGGAGCGCCGATGCGGAAACGGAGTGCACATCGCACGCGGCGATGCTCGGATGGTTGAACGAGCCGCCTCTCACGTTCCGTTTCGAGCCTGTCTTTAGCGATGGCGGCGGAGCCTTTCGCTATGCGCGGACTGCCACCGCCAGGATGGTTCGGATGGACCCGTCGGCGTTCATAGACGAATGCATCGAGACGCACCCTGGCGATGTTTTCATAGCGATCGGTCATTCACCGCAGACCACGCCGTCGCCGCGCGAAGTGTACGAGTCGATGCGCCGGCAGGGTGTCCATTTGTACTTCGTGGTTCCCGACGTCTCTATATTCGAGCGTCACGATCGGCACCTTTCCGACCGCAGTCGGCAGGACCTGGAGTGGCTCGACATGATCGGCGAGCTTGCCGATGGCCTTCTTTGCCGTTCTTCTGCCGCCGCCGACGCCCTGGCCGCTCGGCTCGATGCGCTGAGGCCGACGCGCCAGCGGGTCCTGAGAATCGGATGGCTGGTGTCGGCTCCGTTCGCCGCCGACGAGTCATCCGATGCAAAACAGTTGGCGGAGATCATTCTGCGGGATCGATGGCATGCGACGTGGCACCCCGCAACGGGCATCGCTTCGTGGCAAGAGGCTGGGATACCGAATCCACACGATCGCACATCGGATCCGGTTGCCTCAGGCGCAGCGCCAATTTCGGACGCAGTCGACCGAAAAACTCGCGAGGACGACGCGCGCCCGGCGGTCGACGTCGACGGCTTTCTGCAAGTCGTTTACGGTACCAATCGCCATATGACCAACGCGATTCGCCAGACCGTCCGCGAAGCTCTGGGCAAGAGCGTGGTCGAGACGGTGTCGGACGTGCGCACGATCACCATGACTCTCGATCGCCAGCGATTTCCTACCCCGATAAGCGTCCGTTTCGCCGCCTCGGATCTACGATCGGCACTGGTCAACGGCATCGCGTGTCCGATCGATCGTCACGACGTCTCGGTGTCCGTCCCTGGCGCTGCTACGGGATCATGGGAGCCTCACCTCGTCGCCTGTTTTCGCAGGATCTGTCGGTCCGGATCAATTGCGTTCGATATCGGAGCCAATGTCGGATATCACACGCTGATGCTGGCGCAACTTGTGGGGAGCGAAGGGGCCTGCTACGCCTTCGAGCCCAATTCGGAGAATTGTCGCCTCATTCTGCTCGGTGTCGAGCAGAATCGATTCACAAACGTCAAATTGTTGCCGATCGCCTTGTCTGATCGGCCCGGCTGGGCGTATTTCTCACCGCACATCGGATCCAACGGTGGATTTGCGACCCGCGGCGCCGAGGTGGCTGACGGCAGCGGAACCGTAGTGCCGGTATTCGTTCTCGATGACCTGTGCGTGCCTGGCGCCGACATCATCAAGGTCGACGTCGAAGGCGCCGAATACCGGGTGCTGAAAGGGGCCGAAAAGTCGATCTCCCGCAGCCGCCCGGCGATCGTCAGCGAATTCAGTCTTGAGATGACGACAAGGGTCTCCGGCGTAAGTGGAGCGGAATATCTGGAGTGGATCGCCGGTCTCCAGTACAACATCTTCTTGCTCGACCGGCGTTCCTCACAATTGGTTAGCGTGCCGTCCGTGTCGGCCTTGCTCGACACCTGGGGAAGCCTTATCCGCATCGAAGACCTGCTGTTCCTGCCTCGTGAGAAATCTCATCTCATCGAGATAAACTGAGCGGCGGTCAAGGGCGACCAGACCAGCTCGCCGCCGCTCAAACGTCGGGGTCGGCGTCGCCTCTCAGGGCGGCGAGCGCGTCGAGGATGCCAGGGTCGGCTCCAGTGCACGTATGGGCTTGCTGCAGCATCCGGCCAATATAGGCGCGAACGTTCGAATTTGCGTGTCGACTGCTCGCGAGCGCCGAGCAGATTTCTTCCTCGGCTGATGGCGGGGAACATTCCTTCCACCCCGGAATCGCCGATTGCGGTCGCTTGTGCGACAGATAGTCCGCCAAACACACCATCTGGAGCTCATCCGGTCGAACCGCGATCAGGGAAAGGGCGTCGATGGCGTCATCGAATGGCG
>JBDTNP010000238.1:0-2885 GCA_039933695.1 Betaproteobacteria bacterium
GCTGTTCACCGAGGGCATAAACTGCCTGACCCTGGGCAGTGGCGTGCCGCCGCAGGAAGTCGCCGGCGCGGCGCGGGCGTACAAAGTCTGTCTCGCGATCCTGCTGTTCGACCGCGGCATTTCCGGCAAGATCGCCGGGCAGGAAATCCGGTCGCTGCGCGCTGCGCTGCCCGAGGAGTTGCCGCTGGTCGTCAGTGGCCGGGCGGTCAACCTGCTGGCCAAGCCGATCGCCGATGTGCGAACGGCCGCCGATTTCAGCTCGGTGATGGTCGCGATGCGGGAGTTGGGCGCGGTCGGTGGCGTGGCCCAAGTTCCGCAGCGCGCCTGATGCACTGATGCTTGTCGGCCCGGCGCATAATCGCGCCGGCGTCGATCGCCGCGCGTCGCTCTCGGGTCGGGCGCGGCTGTCGGCCGAGTCTCGTCGGCCAACTTCCGTCTTTGCCGAAGACGGGCGCTTTAGCTTTCCTCGAAAAATGCCTTGAGTTTCCGGCGCTCGCGCTTGGTCGGTCGGCCAAGCCGCGTCGGCGTCGCCGCCACCGCAGCCTTGCGGCGGGCGATTTCCTCGGTCCGGGTGGCGATGCTCTCCGGCGCCTCGCGGTACAGCCCCGCGGCAGCGGCGGCGTTGCCGCGCCGGTCCGAAAGCGCCAGTACGACGACGTCCCACACCAGGCCATCCCTGCGCAGCACGACCCGCTCCCCCGCGGCGGCAACGCGCGAAGGCTTGATCCGTTGATCCTCGACGCGCACGTGTCCGGCGGTGATCGCCAGCGCGGCGAGGCTCCGCGTGCGGTAGAAGCGCGCCGCCCATAGCCACTTGTCGAAGCGGACGCGCGCTGGCGCGACCGGGTCACTCGCTGCCGGCCTCACGATCCATCCAGTCCGCAGTGGCAGTCGCGTCGGCATAGGCTTCGCTTCGCAGCGCCGAAGCGACCCTCACGCGGTCGGCTTGGTCCTTGTTCTGCGACAGCTTGAACTTGGCGTCGATGCGCTTGATCTCGATCTCGAACGCGACGATTGCGCCGACCATCGCATCCAGCCGCGCGCCTTCGAGCTGCAGGCGCCATGGCGCGGCCCGGCGGCCCTCGAAGCGCGCGATCATCTGCTGCAATGTCGCCAGGGTCGCGGCGCGGTCGGCGACGATCGCGGCGCGACCGTGGACGTGGACGACCGCATAGTTCCACGTCGGCACTTGTGTCGCCGGCTGCGCGTACCAGGACGGCGAAACGTAGGCGTGCGGGCCGTGGAAAATCGCCAGCGACGCGCCGCTGCCGAAATGATTCCAATGCGGGTTCGCGCGCGCCATGTGGCCGATCAGGCTGCCGTGCGGTCCAGGCTCGCGCCGGTGGAGCAGCGGCAAATGGCTGACCTGCGGCTCGCCGGAGCCGGGGGTGATCAGTGTGGCGAACGGGTGCTCGTCGAAGAGCCGCGCGATCGCCGCCTGATCGTCGCTCGCAAACGCTGCCGGCCGGTACACGCTCATCGCAGCGGCAAGGTGTAGATCGTCAGCGGCAGCGCCGAATTCTTGTCGAACGTGGTGCCCGCGTCGATACCTACCTTGGCGACGGCCTCGGCGGAGCGCAGACGGCCGTACATGCTGTGCATCGCGCCGAGCGCGAACTCGCGGCCCGAACCGACCGCCCAGAAGTGGTTGTACTCGAAGACCTCGCGCATCGAATAGACGCCGAAAATGCCGTTGGCGTTGGCGATCAGCGCGGTGATCTGCGTCGATTCGTAAGGATCGTCCTCCTCCTCCTTCGGATTGAGGAAGTGCTGCTCCTTGAGGATCGGGTGCAGCTTGCGGAAGGTCTCGAATATCGCGCGCCGCGTCGAAAAGTCGAGGTCTTCGTGCTTGGCGAGCAGGCTTTCGAATACCAGCTGGTGCGCGGCGCTGCCGCACAAGCCGATGTAGGTGCCGCGATGATGGACGATTTTTTCGTAGGCGCGATCGAAATACGCGGACAGCCGCGTGTCGCCGAATGTCGTCAACGAGTCGGCGGCGATGGCGACCTCCTTGTTCTTGCGGACGACGACGAGTGTGGTCATGGCCGGATCGAATCGAACGGGAAGCGCCCGGCCGCCGGAAAGCGGCCCGCGCATGGCACGATTATAACGCGGCGCCCCTCGAGGGTCGGCGGGCGCGCGATCGACCGGGCGCAGCTATCGAGCGAACGGCTGGCTTGCCGCGTCGGCATCCGCCGGCAGCATCGCCACCGGAGGCAGAGCGCGCGCATCCCAGGCGCGATGCGCCCAGCGCCAGAATGCAGCCACCGATGGCGGCCTGTTCCCGGGAACAGGCTGTCCGAGAAATTGCCACGCTTGCCACAAGGCCGGCAGGGGATCTTCGGGCAGCTGCGCCGCGCCCGTTTCCTTCGAGAGCTTCCGTCCGGACCGGTCGATCGCAATCGGATGGTGCAGGTAAGCCGGCGTCGCGAATCCGAGCTGATGCTGCAGCCAGATTTGCCGCGGCGTCGATGCGAGCAGATCGGCGCCGCGCACGACATCGGTGATTCCCTGCAGCGCATCGTCGACGACGACCGCAAGCTGGTAGGCGAACAGGCCATCGGCACGCCTGACGACGAAATCGCCGACATCGCGATCCAGGCGCTGCTGCTGTCTTCCCTGGAGGCGATCGGTGAACAGCACCGGAGCATCGTCGACGGCGACCCGCCACGCGCGTCCCTCGCTGCCCGCGATGACGCGTTGCCGGCAGGTGCCCGGATAGATGCGCTCTCCGCTCAAGCCCGGTGGCGTCGCTTCGAGCTCGCGTCGCGTGCAGGCACAGGCAAACAACAGCCCCTGGTCGCGCAAACGGTCGAGCGCCTGCTGATAAAGCGTACCTCGTTCGCTTTGCCTCTGCACCGGCCCGTCCCAGACAAAGCCGTACG
>JBDTNP010000239.1:0-1673 GCA_039933695.1 Betaproteobacteria bacterium
ACGGTCGATGATGAAGTGCTCGATCGACTTGATCCCGACCGGATCGTCGTTGATGTTGAGCGTGCAGGCGGCTTCGCATGGCGCCGGGCAGACTCTTCCGGTGAACTCCGGGAAATTGTTGGTCGAATGCAGCACTTCGAGAGCCTCCCGCCACTGCTGCCGGTAGACCAGGTCGTTCCAGTCGGGAATGATGTTGTTGATCGGACAGCCGGACTGGCAGAACGGGATGCCGCAATCCATGCAGCGCGCGCCCTGCTTCGACGCCTGATCGTCCTCGAGGGCGAAGATGAACTCGCGATAGTTGCGGACGCGCTCGCCGATCGGCAGCGCGACTTCGGAAATTCGCTGCAGCTCGATGAAGCCGGTGGTCTTGCCCATCAGACCGCCTCGCGCTGGCGCTTCGCGGCCGGCTTGACCGTCCGCCGCGCAAAAAGCTCGCCGAGCGCGCGCTTGTATTCGTTCGGGAAGACTCGGACGAATCTGGCGCGCGTCGCTTCCCAGTTATCGAGCATGGCAAGCGCGCGCGTGCTGGCGGTGAAGCCCAAATGCCGCTCGATCAGCCCGCGCAACAGCGCCTCGTCGCTCATCTCCCCGTGGCGCAGTCGTCCGTTGCCGGCGGCGGCGAGGTCGGCTTCGGCCCTGGCCTGCTCGGCTTCGTCGTGCACCTTCTCGAGAGTCACCATCGCCGTATTGCAGCGCTCGCTGAACGTGCCGTCCTCATCGTAGACGAAGGCGATGCCCCCGCTCATGCCGGCGGCGAAATTGCGGCCGGTGCGGCCGAGCACGACGACGGTCCCGCCGGTCATGTACTCGCAGCCGTGATCGCCGGTGCCCTCGACGACGGCCGACGCGCCCGAATTGCGCACGCAAAACCGCTCGCCGGCGATGCCCCGAAAATAGGCTTCGCCGGCAATCGCGCCGTACATCACCGTATTGCCGATGACGATGTTCTCGTCGGGCTTCGCTGGACACTCCGGATCCGGATAGACGACGATGCGCCCGCCCGACAGGCCCTTGCCGACGTAGTCGTTGGTCGCTCCCTGCAGTTCGAAGCTGATGCCGCGCGCGAGGAATGCGCCGAAGCTCTGGCCGGCGATGCCCTCGAATGCGACATGGATCGTGTCCTCGGGCAGGCCCGCATGTCCGTAGCGCCGGGCGACGATGCCGGACAGCATCGCGCCGACCGAACGGTGCGCATTTCGGATCTTGTATTCGAGGCGCACCGGTGTCTTCTGCTCGATCGCCACCGCCGCGGCGGCGATCAGCTGGTGGTCGAGCGCGCGGTCGAGCCGATGGTCCTGCTCCTCGCAATGGAAGCGCGCGACTTCGGGCGGCATCGGCGGCTGATAGAAGATGCGCGAAAAGTCCAAGCCGCGCGCCTTCCAGTGATCGATGCCGGGGCGGGTGTCGAGCAGATCCGAGCGGCCGATCAGCTGCTCGAAGCGGCGGACGCCGAGCTCCGCCATGATGCTCCGCACTTCTTCGGCGACGAAGAACATGAAATTGACGACGTGCTCGGGCTGGCCGTCGAATTTCGCGCGCAACGCCGGGTCCTGTGTCGCAATGCCGACCGGGCAGGTGTTGAGATGACACTTGCGCATCATGATGCAGCCGGCGGCGACCAGCGGCGCCGTCGCGAAGCCGAACTCGTCGGCGCCTAGCAGCGCGCCGAC
>JBDTNP010000240.1:0-10851 GCA_039933695.1 Betaproteobacteria bacterium
CCGTGGGCCTCGATATCTGCCTGGCGGTCGGCAAGATGCTGGCGCCCGGCGCGACCCAAAGTGCGCCGCCCGCGCGGCTCACGCAATTGATCGCCGAAGGCAAGCTCGGCCGCAAGACCGGCGCGGGCTTTTATGCGTACCCCGGCGGGAAAATCACCAAGCCGCGCGCCGATCCGGCGCGCGTGCCGGCCGGGCTGGCCGATCGGCTGCTTGCGCCGTTACTCGACGAGGCGCAGCGCGCGCTCGCCGAAGGCATCGTCAGTGACGCCGACCTGGTCGACGCCGGCGCGATCTTCGGCACCGGCTTCGCGCCGTTCACCGGCGGGCCGCTGCATTATGTTGCTGCGCGGGGTGGTTCCGGCGCCTGATCCACTGCTAGCATGGATCGGACGATAAGCGGTCTTGGGGAGGAGCGCATGGACAAGGTCTGGCTGAAGTCTTATCCGGCGGGCGTTCCCGCCGAGATCGACGTGAACCAGTATCCGTCGGTGCGCGAAGTTCTGGAGGAAAGCTGCGCCAAGTACGGATCGCGACGCGCCTATTCTTGCATGGGCAAGGCGATAACGTTCACCGAGCTCGACGAGCTGTCGGCATCGTTCGGCGCCTTCCTGCAGGCGCGCGGCCTGGCCAAGGGAGCGCGAGTCGCGCTGATGATGCCGAACATCCTGCAGTATCCGGTGTGCCTGTTCGGCACGCTGCGTGCCGGATGCACGGTCGTCAATACCAATCCGCTCTACACCGCGCGCGAGCTCGAGCATCAGCTCACCGACAGCGGCGCCGAAGTGATCGTCGTCGTCGAGAATTTCGCCCACACGCTGACCGAAGTGCTCGGCAAGACCAAGCTCAAGCATGTCGTCGTGACCAGTATCGGCGAAATGCTCGGGCTCAAAGGCCTGCTGGTCGATTTCGTGCTGCGCCGGGTGAAAAAACTGGTGCCCCCGTGGCGGATAGACGGCGCGATCTCGCTGCGCACCGCGTTGGCCGAGGGCCGGCCACGCAAGCTCGACACCGTTGCCATCGGGCACGACGACATCGCATTCCTGCAATACACCGGCGGCACGACCGGCGTGGCCAAGGGTGCGATGCTGCAGCACCGCAACATCGTCGCCAACCTGCTCCAGGCCGGCGCCTGGGTCCGGCCGTTCCTCGGCGAGCAGGCCCATGTCGTCATCACGCCGCTGCCGCTCTATCACATCTTTTCGTTGACCGCGAACTGCCTGACGTTCATGACGCTGGGCGGCGAGAACGTGCTGATCACCAACCCGCGCGACATCCCGGGCTTCGTCAAGGAGCTGGGCCGGCACCGCTTCACCGCGATCACCGGCGTCAATACGCTGTTCAACGCCCTGCTCAACAATGCCGATTTCCACAAACTCGATTTCTCGCCGCTGCAAATGACCTTGGGCGGCGGCATGGCAGTGCAGAAGGCTGTGGCCGAGCGCTGGCAGGAAGTGACCGGCAAGCCGCTGATCGAGGCGTACGGCCTGACCGAAACCTCGCC
Organism: Betaproteobacteria bacterium; assembly: GCA_039933695.1. Taxonomy (GTDB): domain Bacteria; phylum Pseudomonadota; class Gammaproteobacteria; order Burkholderiales; family Casimicrobiaceae; genus PALSA-1003. The sequence continues at coordinate 1,502 of JBDTNP010000240.1, forward strand.
CGCGGTGACGATCAATCCGCTCGATCTGCAGCAATACAACGGCTCGATCGGCCTGCCGGTGCCGTCGACCGACATGGAGCTGCGCGATGACGACGGCCACGCGGTGCCGCTGGGGAAGCCGGGCGAAATCTGGGTCAAGGGCCCGCAGGTGATGGCCGGTTACTGGCAGCGCCCCGACGAGACGGCCAAGGTCATCGACGACCGCGGCTGGCTCGCCACCGGCGACGTCGGCGTGATGGACGAGCGCGGCTTCGTGCGCATTGTCGACCGCAAGAAGGACATGATTCTCGTCTCGGGCTTCAACGTCTATCCGAACGAGGTCGAGGCGGTCGTCGCGATGCACCCCGGCGTGCTGGAGTGCGCGGCGATCGGCGCGCCGGACGAAAAGTCGGGCGAGGCGGTCAAGCTGTTCGTGGTCAAAAAGGATAGCTCGCTGACCGCGGCGGCGCTGCTCGAGCACTGCCGAGCGCACCTGACCGGCTACAAATGCCCCCGCGAGGTCGAGTTCCGCGACGAGCTGCCTAAGTCCAACGTCGGAAAGATATTGCGACGCGAGCTCCGCGAGGAAATGAAGAGGAAGGTGGCATGACCGCCGGATCTGCGGCGGTGACGCTGCCCGACACGGAGCCGGCGCTGCGCGTCGTGCCGATGCCTGCCGACGCCAACCAGCATGGCGACATCTTCGGTGGCTGGGTGATGGCGCAGGTGGACATCGCGGGGAGCATTCCCGCGTCGCGGCGCGCGCGCGGGCGGGTTGCCACCGTCGCGGTGAACTCGTTCGTGTTCCGGGAGCCGGTACTGATCGGCGACGTCGTGAGCTTCTACGCCCAGATCACGCGCCAGGGACGCACGTCGATCACCGTCTCGGTCGAAGTCTATGCGCAGCGCAACCCGACCGAGGTGATCTGCGTCAAGGTGACCGAGGCGAGTCTTACCTACGTTGCCGTCGCCCCGGATCGCCGGCCGCGCGTGCTTCCGGCAGAGTGACCACGGTGATCTTGCGGTGTATAGTCTAGCGCGACTTCGGCGCGTGATCTTTCGTTTCCGGCGGACCGGTGAATCGAAGAGCAACGATGACGCAGCAGAACATCCACCAAGGAGGAAGACCAACATGAAACGCGATCGATTCAGCCGCACGCGCTTGGCCGCAACCGTTGCAGGGATCGGATGCGCGATGGCTGGGAGCCAGGCGCTCGGTGCGGGGTTCGCTCTGCAGGAGCAGAATGCCAGCGGGCTCGGACACGCGTACGCCGGGGGTGCGGCCGCCGCGGAGGACGTCAGCACGATATTTTTCAACCCGGCGGGCCTGGTTCGCCTGCAGACGACACAGGTCGTCGTCGCAGCCAATGCGATCTGCCCCTCGGTGAAGTTTCACGACAGCGGCTCGCAGCCCGCGGCGTTCCAGCCGCTCGGCGGCAATGGCGGCGAAGCCGGCGGCTGCGCCGGGGTGCCGAACTTGTATGTCGGCATCCCGTTCACCGACAAGTGGTCGTTCGGACTGGGCGTGAACGTGCCGTTCGGACTGCAGACCGAATACGATTCCGATTGGCTCGGCCGTTTCCAGGCGATCAAGTCGAAGCTGGAAACGATCAACGTCAATCCGGTGCTGTCCTGGGAGCCGACGCCGCACCTGACGGTCGGCGGTGGCGTCAGCTGGCAGCATCTGAAGGCGGAGCTCAGCAATCACGTCAATTACGCGGCCGCTTTTGCGCAAGGCGTCGGCGCCGGCGTGGCGGCCGGGCAGATACCCGCCACCGCCGCGCCGATACTGATCGGCTCGGCTGCCGCACTGGAATCGGCCGCCAAGGTCAACGGTAACGACAGCGGATGGGGCTGGAACGTCGGCGTACTGTGGCAGGCGACCGACCAGACCCGATACGGCTTCGCCTATCGATCGAAGATCAAATACGACGTCCGCGGCTCGGTCAACATCGAAAATCCGTCGGCGCTCGGTGCGCTGCCACCGACGCTGGCGCCGGTAGGCTCGGCCGTGATGGCCGGCGTGAACGCGGTGCTGGCGAGCGGCGACGTCAAGCTCGACATCGAGATGCCCGACACCGCCAACGCGTCGGTATTCCATCAGTTCAACAACAAGTGGGACCTGATGGCGGACCTCCAGTACACCGGCTGGAGCACGATCAAGCAGCTGCAGATCGTGCGCAGCACCGGCTCTGTCCTGTCGACGACGCCGGAGAATTTCCGCGACACCTGGCGGTTTTCGGTCGGCGCGAACTATCGCTACTCCGACGCCTGGACATGGCGCGGCGGCCTCGCCTTTGACCAATCTCCGGTACGCGACGCCGATCGGACACCGCGTCTCCCGGACAACGACCGCACCTGGATTGCGGTTGGCGCCCAGTACAAGTACTCGCCTGCCATCGCCTTCGATCTGGCGTGGGCGTACATTTTCGTCAAAGATTCCAGCCTGAACCAGAACGCGGGAAGCACAGCGGCCAACGGACTGATCAGCGGCTCGTACAAGAACAACGTCAACATCGTCGGACTGCAGCTGACGGACACGGCCAAGTAGCGGGCAACAGCGGAGCCACGCCGCGGCACGCGTGCGGCGTGGCCTCGCTCCAGTGCGCGGCGAAGGCCGCCGGAAAAGCGGTCGATCCGACGCGACCACAATGCGTTGCATTCCGAGGAGTCCCGTCATGCGCAAGTGGTTTGTTCCGGTCGCGGCTGCGCTGCTGTCCGGCGCGGTGTCCGCTGCCGACATCGGTGGCGTCCGCGTCGAGGACAAGGCGTCGGTCGGGGGGCAGGAACTGGTGCTCAACGGCGCCGGCGTACGCAAGAAAGTCGTCTTCCACGTCTATGTCGCCAGCCTCTATCTGCCGCAGAAGGCCGCCGACCTGGCCGGCGTGCTCGCGAAAGGCCCGCGCCGGATCCGGCTCGACATGTTGCGGACGCTGTCCGCCGACGCATTGATCGAAGCGCTGAACGACGGCCTCGAGGCCAACAACAGCGCGACCGAGATGGCGGCGATCAAGCCAGGCACCGGAGAGCTCGCCTCGATCATGAAGACTTTCGGACAGGTGAAGGACAAGGACATCGTCACGCTGGATTTTTACGATGGAGCCACGCACGTCGGCCTGAACGGCGCGGTCAAGGGCGCAGTCGCGGGCGAAGCGTTCAATCAGGCGCTCACCCGGATCTGGCTCGGCGACAAGCCGGTTCAGGCCGACCTGAAAAAGTCGCTGCTCGGCGGCTGACCGAAGCCGCGCCCGGCCGCAGGCGCGGCCGCATGCTATCGTCCGCCCGTGCCCGATTTCTGGCCCTCCTGCGGGTACCGTCTCCTCGCCGTCGACGACGATCGGCGCCTGCGCGTTCGCGACGACTTCCTGCGCGGATACCTGTTGCGCCCGGAGCTCGCCCCGGTGCGCGAGTCGTGCCGCGCCGAGATCGCATTGCACGAGACGCTGCTCTGCGATCCGCGCGCGCGGGTATCGGAAAACGAGGTCGCCGCCATCGCCGATCCCGACGCGCGCGACAATCTGCGCATATGGCTCAGGTTTCGCGATCGCCTGCTGGATGCCCCGACTCTCGAGGCGGCCTATGTCGGTCTGTTCGAGGGCGAAGGCGTCGACGTGCCGCCGTTGTTCGTCCATCAGCTGACGCAGATCCTGTTGCGGCATATTCTCGGCACGGAGGCCGATCCGATCGAGGCGCGCGCGGCGGAAATGCTGTTTCGCGCCCAGAAAATAAGCGTGCTGGACGAGGCGGTGATGGCGGCCGACGAGCAGTCGGTCGAGTTGCTGGCGACGACCGGCAGTCTCGGCAACCTTGGCGAATTGCTGGCGCAGAATCGCACGCCGGCAAGAACCGTCGATCTCGACGTGCTGTCGGAAGACAATGCCGACACCTACTGGACGCGCGACGAACGCTTCGACCTGGCGGTCAGCCTCAATCGCGGCCAACCTGCGCTCGCGGCGCTATGCCGCGTGCTGCAGCGCTGGATCGCGCATTTCCTGGCGGTAGACGTGGGAATCGCGCCGGAGCGCGAGATCGTCGATGCGCGCTGGGTCTGGCATGTCGGACTCGACGCGGAGGCGAGCACGCTGCTCAACGATCTGTACAACGGCGTGGACGTCGCCGACGATCGGCGGGAACGGCTGCTGTGCCTGTTCGCGCTGCGCTTTGCCGATCCCGCGGCGATGCGTCCGGCGATCGCCGGACGGCCGGTATACTTGGCGATGGCGATGGATCGCCAAAACCGTCTTCGGTTGAAGCCGCAGAACCTGCTGTTGAACCTGCCGCTTGCGCGGCCGCAATGAGGAAATACGCACGATGACTTCAAAGTACCTGCATGCGATGCTGGCAGTTGCGTTGCTCGCCGGCATCCTTGGCGCTGCCTCCGCGCAGACGACGGCGACGCCGCCGGCCGTCCCGCCTGCGGGCGCGCCAGCGGCGGCAGACAAGCCGGCCGACAAGTCCGTTGACAATCCGGCGAGCGGACCGCTCGCACCGCTGGCCTGGATGCGCGGCTGTTGGGAAGGCAAGGTGAACCAGCGCGATTTTCGCGAGGAATGGCTGCCGCCGGCCGGCGACATGATGGTAGGCGTCAGCCAGACCACGTTGCGCGACAAGACGGTCGATTTCGAATACCTGCGGCTGGAACAGCGTCCGGAAGGCGTGTTCTACGTGGCGGCGCCCTCCGGCAGGAACGAAGCGGCTTTCCGCCTCGCCGGGCAGAGCACGGCCGCCGGCGGCGACGAGGTGTTCACTTTCGTCAATGCGATGCCCGGCGTCGAATATCCGCAGCGCATCATCTATCGCCACGCGAGCGAAGGCTGGCTCTACGCGACGGTCGAAGGCAAGATCAAGGGAGTGGACAAGCAAGTCATCTTCCCGATGCGCCGCGTCGATTGCCAGACCGGCGCGGTCGTCGGCAACTGATTTCGCCTCCGGGTTGCGCGATGGCGGATGCTGCGACCCCGGCAATCGCGCGGTTTGAACAATTGCTCGCTGCGGGCAAGGACGGCGCGCTGCTGCGTTTTGCCCTGGGCAGCGAATACCTGAAGCTCGGCGATGCGGCGCGCGCGAGCACGCATCTACGTCAGGCGGTCGCCTTCGATACCGGTTATTCGGCGGCCTGGAAGCTACTCGGCCAATCGCTTGCGGCGGAAGGACACCGCGATGAAGCGCTGGCTGCGTACCGTGACGGCATCGCCGCCGCCGAGCGCAAAGGCGACAAGCAGGCGATGAAGGAAATGCAGGTCTTCGCGCGGCGAATTGCCAAGCAACATCCGTCGGGGTAGAGTGCGCCGATGCTGCATCGCAGCAATCGGTTATTGCCAGTTTCTCACGCGTACACGTTGCTGACACCGACGCCGGCGGCCTCGGCGACGACGGCTGCGGCGCTCGCCGCCACGTGAGTCCGCGATGATCCAATACGACAAGCTTCGCCGCGTCGTCATCGGCGCGCCGCTCGATCCGCTGAGCCAGACGACGCGCCAGCACATCGCGCTGGCGGCATTCATCGCCTGGGTGGGCTTGGGCGCTGACGGGCTGTCTTCGTCGGCTTACGGGCCCGAGGAAGCGTTCAGGGCGCTGGGCGCGCATACGCATCTGGGCTTGTTCATGGCGCTGGCCACCGCGGCGACGGTGTTCGTCATCGCGCTTGCCTACAACCAGGTGATCGAGCTGTTTCCGTCCGGTGGCGGCGGCTATCGCGTCGCCACCAGCCTGATCGGCCCGCGTGCCGGGCTCGTCTCCGGCGCCGCGCTGATCGTCGATTACGTGCTGACGATCGCGATATCGGTCGCCAGCGGGGTCGACGCACTGTTCAGCCTGTTGCCGGCGGCGATCGGCCACTTCAAGCTCGCAACGGAGCTGCTGCTGGTCGCGGTGCTGCTGGTCCTCAACATGCGGGGGATGAAGGAGTCGATTCGCCTGCTGCTGCCGATCTTCGTCGGCTTCTGCATCACACACCTGCTGCTGATCGTCTACGGCGTGCTCGGGCATTCGCAAGGGCTGACGCTGGTCGTGCCGGATGCGCTGGCCGAATCGAAAAAGCTCGTGCAAGACATCGGCTGGGTCGCCGCATTGTCGCTGTTCCTGCGCGCCTACTCGCTCGGGGGCGGAACCTATACAGGCATCGAGGCGGTCTCGAACAACGTCCAGACGCTGCGTGAACCGGTGGTGCGCACCGGCAAGCTGACGATGTTCTACATGGCAACCTCGCTCGCCTTCACCGCGGGCGGCATCATCCTGCTGTATCTCTTGTGGCGCGCGGCGCCGGTCGAAGGCCGGACGCTGAACGCCGTAGTATTCGGCAGCATCATCGACAGCCTCGGCCTGTCGCCGGGAGTCAACCAGGTGGGGCTGCTGCTGGTCCTCCTGTTCGAGGCGGGACTGCTGTTCGTCGCGGCCAACACCGGCTTTCTCGGCGGGCCGGCGGTCCTGTCCAACATGGCCGCCGACTCGTGGCTTCCGCATCAGTTCCGCCATCTATCGACGCGCCTGGTCACGCAGAACGGGATCGTCATCATGGGCCTGGCCGCGCTGGGGATACTGCTGTGGAGCGGCGGCAAGGTCGACCTGCTGGTCGTGCTGTACTCGATCAACGTCTTCCTGACGTTCTCGCTGTCGCTGCTCGGCCTTTGCATCTACTGGTGGCGCAAGCGCAGGACCGACTCGCGCTGGAGCTATCGATTTGCGCTGTCCGGGCTGGGCCTGGCGGTGACGTCCGGCATCCTGGTCGTGACGACGGTGGAGAAGTTCGGCGAGGGGGGTTGGGTGACTGTCGTCATCACCTCGCTGGTGATTTCGCTGTGCCTCGCGATCCATCGCCACTACGACGAGGTCAAGGCACGGCTGAAGGAAGTCGATGAAATCTTCAGCGCCGCGCGCTGCCCGGCATGCGAGAATCCGCCGCCGCTCGTCCCCGAGGCGCCTACTGCGGTCTTCATCGTCGGATCGAGCCGCGGCGGCGGCCTGCATACCGTGCTATGGGTGCAACGGTTGTTTCCGGATCACTTCAAGAATTTCGTGTTCATCAGCGCCAAGGCGGTCGACGCGCAGAGTTATGGCGGCGCCGAGCAGATCAAAAAGCTCGAGACCGCGCTGCAGCGCTCGCTTTCGTTCTATGTCGACTACTGCCACGCCAACGGACTCGCGGCCACCGCACGCTTCGCGCTCGGCACCGATCGGGTCGATCAGCTGGTGAAGCTTGCTGAGGAAGTGCAGCAGGAGTTTCCGAACAGCGTCTTTTTCACCAGCAAGCTCGTCTTCCGCAACGAGAGCTGGTTGACGAAGCTGCTGCACAACCAGACCGCGCTTGCGCTGCAGCAGAGGCTGCACCTGAACGGAATGCAGATGGTGATCCTCCCGATGCAGCTGTAGCGCCCGTCTACGGCGAGAGCGACTCGACGCCGAGATTCGCCAGTTCGTCGGCGCGCACATTGCCCGGCGTCGCCGCGTGCCCCTTGACCCAGTGCCACTCGATGTCGTGCTGCTCGACGGTAAGATCGAGCTGCTGCCAGAGGTCCGCATTCTTGACCGGCTTGCGGTCGGCGGTCTTCCAGCCGTTTCGCTTCCATACATGGATCCAGGTCTGGATGCCGTTCTTGACATACTGGGAATCGGTGTAGACCGCGATGGCACAACGGCGCTTCAGCGTTGCCAGCGCCTGGATGACAGCGGTCAGCTCCATCCGGTTGTTGGTTGTGTGCGTTTCGCCGCCGAATATTTCGCGGACCCGGCCGTTGTATTGCAGCAGCGCGCCCCAGCCACCGGGCCCGGGATTACCCTTGCAAGCGCCGTCGGTGTAGATGATGACTGGCGCGACGGGCCGATCCGGCGATGCCCGCGGCTTACTTGGCGACTGCGGCCGCTGCGCCGGCCCCCGGGAATTCGCGGCGTGGGGGCGCCCCGCCGCGCTCATGCCGCGCCGCCGGCGCGCGCATCCTCAATCGATCGCATCCACATACTCTTTCGCATGCCGCGCCACCGATGCCAGCGCCTTCTTGCGCACGCGGCGTGTCCACGCCGGCGTGATCACCCGCATGCCGGCCACCCGCTTGGTCGCACGCAGGTAATAGACGCCTCCGGCAATCGGCCACCAGCGATCGCCGGCCCGTTCGAAGAACTGGAAGCGCCGGAGCCATTTTTCCTGGGCGACCGGCGGCACGTAGGCATCGAGCCTGCCTCCGCTGACCTCGAATCCGAGCAGCGCCAGCCAGTCCTTCACGCGGTACAGCGATATGAAATTGCCGGTCCAGGGCATCGTCTGCTCGCGACCGAAATAGCGCTTGGCTCCGAACAGGCTGAACGGATTGAATCCGCTGACGACCAGCTGCCCCTCGGGACGGATCACGCGATACACTTCGCGCAGCAGCTGATGCGGTTCGTCGGTGAATTCCAGCGCGTGCGGAAGCACGACCAGATCGAAGCTGTTTTCCCGGAATGGAAGCCAATGCGGATCGGCCAGCACCTGCGCCGGCTCCTCGAGATCGACGGTGCAGCGCGTCGCAATGCGCGAGGCGCGCAACAATGGCGTCTCCGGCAGCCCGATCTGCAGCGCGTGATAGCCGAAGATATCGGCCAGCGTCGTGTCGAAATACGCCTGCTCGCGATCGAGCAGATGCCGGCCGAGCGGCGTGCCGAACCACGCCGCCATCGTGCCGGTTGACACGCTGACCGTCGCTGTCGAAAATTCTCCCATGCCGACGATTATCCCCATCCCCGCGTTCGCCGACAACTACATATGGCTGCTGCGCGAAGGCAAAGCCGCGGCCGTCGTCGATGCCGGCGACGCCGCGCCGGTGATCGGCTACCTGGACCGCGAAGAGCTCGAGCTCACCGCGATCATTTGCACGCATCATCACGGCGATCATGTCGGCGGCAACCGCGCGCTGCTCGATCGCTGGCAGGTGCCCGTCTATGGACCGGCGCGGGAGACGATACCCGGACGCACGCATGCAATGCGCGAGGACGACGAGGTGGTCGTCGCAGGTATCGGGCTTTCGCTGTCGGTTCTCGATATTCCTGGCCACACCGCCGGCCACATCGCCTACGTGAGCCGGTCCGCTGCCGCGCGACTGGTCTTTTGCGGCGACACGCTGTTCGCCGCCGGCTGCGGCCGGCTGTTCGAGGGCACGCCGACCGACATGGTGGCTTCCCTCGACAAGCTCGCCGCGCTACCCGCGGACACGCTCGTCTACTGCGGACACGAATACACGCTTGCGAACCTTCGCTTCGCGCTGGCGGTCGAACCGGGCAATGCCGCACTGCGCGAACGCGAGATTACGGCCAAGGCGCAGCGGGCGCGGGGCGAGCCGACGCTGCCGTCGACGATCGGCGACGAGCTCGCGACCAACCCTTTTTTGCGCACTGGACAAACCACC
>JBDTNP010000241.1:0-2694 GCA_039933695.1 Betaproteobacteria bacterium
CGCGAGACGACAGGCCTGTGGCGGCGCACCTTGTCGCGGCTCGACGTGTCGGCGCGCTCGGTGTTCGCGCTGATCGACCGGGGCTCATGCTTTGCCGGCACCTTGCTCGAGCTCTCACTCGCGGCCGACCGCAGCTACATGCTGGCACTCCCCGACGAGCGCCATGCCGAGCCGGCGATCGCGCTGTCGATGCAGAATTTCGGCGCCTATCCGATGTGCAACGGGCGCACCCGTCTGGCCAACCGTTTCGCGGCAGACACGCGCGCACCCGAGAACGTCGGCCTGATGCTGCGCTCGGAGTTGGCGCGCGATGCCGGACTGGTCACGTTCACGCCGGACGACCTCGACTGGGACGACGAGATTCGGCTGGCGCTCGAAGAACGCGCGAGCCTTTCACCTGATGCGCTGTCCGGCATGGAGGCGAGTCTTCGCTTCAGCGGACCCGAGACGATGCACGCGCGCATCTTCGGCCGGCTGGCGGCGTGGCAGAACTGGGTTTTCCAGCGGCCGAACGCGGTCGGCAAAGACGGCGCGCTGAAGCTCTTCGGCAGCGGCACGCGAGCCAAATTCGACTGGGAGCGCGTATAGGTTCGCGCGGCGAGCAGCGGAAGCGATCATGGCGATCAACTACAGCGAAAAGATTCCGAACAACGTCAATCTGACCGACGACCGAACGCTGCAGCGCGCGCTCGAGCATTGGCAGCCGAAGTTCCTGGAGTGGTGGCGGACGATGGGTCCGTCGGACTTCGCCGCCGCGGACATCTATCTGCGCACCGCCGTCGGCGTCGATGCCGCCGGTTGGGCGAGCTACGGCCAGGTGCGCATGCCCGATTACCGCTGGGGCATATTCCTCGCCGACGCCGACCCGGCGCGCACGGTCGGCTTCGGCGATCACATGGGCGAGGCGGCGTGGCAACAAGTGCCCGGCGAATATCGCTCGCCGCTGCGGCGGCTGATCGTCACCCAGGGCGACACCGAGCCGGCGTCGGTCGAGCAGCAGCGCGTGCTCGGGCATAGCTGTCCGTCGCTGTACGACCTGCGCAATCTGTTCCAGATCAACGTCGAGGAAGGCCGCCACCTGTGGGCGATGGTCTACCTGCTGCACGCGTATTTCGGGCGCGACGGACGCGAGGAAGCCGAGGAGCTGCTCGAGCGCCATTCGGGCGACGCCGACAAGCCGCGGATTCTGGGCACGTTCAATGAGCCGGTGACCGACTGGCTGTCGTTTTTCATGTTCACCTATTTCACCGACCGCGACGGCAAATACCAGCTCAAAAGCCTCGCCGAATCGGCGTTCGATCCGCTGGCGCGCACGACGCGGTTCATGCTGACCGAGGAAGCGCACCACATGTTCGTCGGCGAGACGGGTCTCTCGCGCGTGATCAAGCGCGCGCAGGAAGTCATGGCCGAACTCGGTACCGACGATGCCGCGGCGGTTCGTAATGCCGGTGCGATCGATCTGCCGACATTCCAGCGCTATCTGAATTTCTGGTTTTCGTCCTCGCTCGATCTGTTCGGCTCCGAAGTCTCGTCGAATGCCGCGTCGAGCTTCGCAACCGGGCTCAAGGGCCGGCCCGACGAAGGTCAATATGACGATCACCGCTGCCTCGACGTGGCGTTCGAGCTCGCGCAGCCGGATCCATCGCGCGGCATCGCGACCGAGAGCATCCCGATGCGCAACGCGATGAACGAGGTGCTGCGCAGCTCGTATGTCCGCGACTGCGAGCTGGGCCTCAAGCGCTGGAACCGCCAGCTCGAGCGCGCGGGAATCGGCGAGCGGCTGGCGCTGCCTTCGCCGCGATTTCACCGTGCGATCGGCGTCTGGTCCGGCGTGCGCTGCGATCCGGCGGGTGCGATCATTGACGAGCATGAGTTTCGCCGCCGCGAAGGCGAATGGTTGCCGACCGAGGCCGACCGGGCGTTCGTGCGGAGCTTGATGCAGCAGGTAATCGCCCCCGGCAAGATGGCCGGGTGGATTGCCGCGCCCGAGCGTGGCATCAACAACCTGCCGATCGAATACGAGTACGTGCGCCTGTAGCTGCACGGCGCCGGCCGCCCGCTGCGGCATGCACGATTTTCGGGCGCGTTCTCGCCTTTGTGGTGCAACCCGGCGGCGCAAGCCTTGCGCTACACTGCGGCCATGAGCAGCGTCGCACGCGCGCTTGCGCGATCGGACCTTGCGCCGCATGTACCACGTGCGCCGCGCCCTCCGGCATCTCGCTGGCGTGCCGAACTGCGGCTTCGCTTCGAGCGCTCCGGCCCACGCACCGTCCTCGCCGAGCGCGTGCACGCCGGACCGTTGCGGGTGCAGAAGTCTCTTTACGCCGAAGGTCACGGCGTCTGCCAGAACATCATCGTGCACCCCCCTGGGGGCATCGTCGGCGGCGACGCGCTGGTCATCGATGCCGACGCAGGTCGCGGCGCGCATGCCCAGCTGACCACACCGGGTGCGGCCAAGTGGTATCGCAGCGCCGGCGAGCCCGCGACCCAGCATCTCGTCCTGCGCGCGGGGGAAGCGGCGGTCATCGAATGGCTGCCGCGCGAGACGATCGTCTACGACGGCGCCATCGCGGAGCTCGACAGCCGTATCGAGCTCGCCGGCGACGCGGTGTTCATCGGCTGGGACATCGTCTGTCTCGGGCGCACGGCCAGCGGAGAGCGCTTCCACCAGGGATCGCTGCGACAGCAGCTCAG
>JBDTNP010000242.1:0-17559 GCA_039933695.1 Betaproteobacteria bacterium
GCATCGTCGGACCGAAACGCCCGAACTCATCCTTTAGCAAATCGGCCTTGAGCCGAAACGCGTGCCCCGCGCTCTGCACTACGGCGCGACTGGGTGTGGTATCGCCTCCCATGAACAGCGATATGCCCAGTATTCCTTCGTTGCCTACGACAGCGATTTCGGCCGACGCGCCATCCTCCATGACGTACAGAAGGGAAACGATGGAGGTCGTGGGGAAATAGACATACCGCAACTTTCCCCCGGGTTCATAGAGAACGTCACCGAGGACCATCGGTATCAGTTCCAAGTGGGATGCAAGCCGTTCGTAGTCACTGTGCGGCAGGGCATCGAGCAGATGGTTCTGGTGGGGGGTGTGTCCCCCAGGGGCGGCAACGCGCGACCCGCCGTCCAAGGGCAAGGACGGTGCTTTCTTGACGCTGGGGCCGGGTTCGTCGGCTGCCATCCCTACATTCTAGGGCCACGCGTCGCTCTCTTGTCGACACCCAACCGACGAACGGGAGTCCATGGCATGCCAGCCAACCCTCGAACGCTCGCAGGGCCTTCAGTTACTTCGGGTTTCGTCCCCGGCCGTGCTCGTTGATTCGCGCTCGCGCACGCGGCTCACTCTGACCTTTGGCACAGGCATGCGGTGGCTCCGGGTTCGCGGTCGGACGTGCGGGCGGATGATGGCCGAGGTTCGGATCGACCGCGGGTGCGCCGTGCGCTGGGTCAGGGGTTGCAGCCGGGTTATCCGGCTTCACGTGCTTGTCCATGGAGGATCCCTAAATCCACGTCCCTGTGCGCTACAGCGCCGGCGATCGGACAAGACAAGACGTCATGCCCCACGTCGCCCGCTGAGGAGGTTGACCACGATCATGATCAGGGCGACCACGAGCAGAATGTGAACAAAGCCACCCATCGTATATGAGGTGACGAGGCCAAGCAGCCACAACACAATCAAGACAACAGCAATCGTATAGAGCATGGAATGCACCTTTTCGTTGTTCGATTTTCCAGTGGTCGGGCGACCGATTAGATCTTGACCGGCATCCCCTTCGTCGTCTGTTCGGCAGCGAACACTACTTCTCGTCGTTCGCTGTCATCCAGCGAAGACGTCGGCAAAAAAAGGCGCCTGGCGGCGCCGCGATTTTGTACGGCAAGCCTGTTATTTGTCGAGTTCCCAACGGCCCTCGTCGAAATGGTAGCGACCGTCTTGCTTTTTGCTCCACGCAGACGCGACATAGTGCTCGCCGCGCCGCTCCGCATGGTAATCGCCCTTGACCCAGATGTGCTCGTGACGCTGGGAGTCAAACTTGTAGTACCCCGGCGTGACGACGTAACCTGCGCGAGCGGGCATCTGCTCATATACGGCAGCCGGCGGCGCAACATCGATATCGATGTTGACGCCTGCCGCACGTACTGCGAGCGGAGCGCCTAAGGAGCCGGCGAGTGCAACTGCCAAAGCTGTTTTACGAAAATTCTTCGAGAGTCCTTTTTATGATCGGGATCGCAGGACTTCAATGTCCGTCGACAACTGCCAATCGAAGAACGCTGAACCGGCGGGTTTCATTGAAACGAAATCGGCGGGCAAAACCCACAAACTTCTGCTGACCCGAGTGGCAGGCAAGCGCGAAGTTCACATGCGGATGATCGGCGAATCCTTTGCTGCGGTCTATGCGGTCGCACACATAGCTACGCAGCTCTGCGCGATGCGGTCGCAAAGCGCACGCGATGGTGGCGATTTTTATTTCGCTATAAGCGAGCCAGCGCACCGACTATCCCGGCGCAGGCGGCGAGCATGGGCGGGATCGGAGTAAATGATGAAGAAGGCCTTGGGGAGACTTCGCGACGCCGGCAGTTTCATCGCCGGCATCCTGGTCGGCCTTTCAGTCGTCGTGCCCGTGATCGCATTGACGGGCGCAAACACCACGACTTGGCAGGCGTTCCTCGTGCTCGGAGCACCCATCGTCCTCGCCCTCGGAATCACGCTCCAGGCCGTGCTTACCGCCAGGTGGTCGTCACTATCCAACTTTGGAAGCGGACGCTAGTACGCCTTATCTAGCCCCTTAACGAGAAAATCATGACGCAACAGAGAAACAGCGAGCATCGCACGAAGATACACCGGCAAGACAGGTCTTACGGCGTAGCCATCGCAAATGGCGGCGCTGCGGTAGCGCTGGCGGGGAGGACGGCGTACCAGGAAGAATATCAGCACGACCGCGGCCCGGACCTGGATGAGTCGTTAGACGGGATCGAATCCGGACACGAATTCTAAAGCCTGCGTGGTCAATGCATAGCACCGACGCCGGTCAGGCGGTGTGAGATCAGATCAGCCGCCATCGCACGCCGAAGTCATGACTCTTTTTGTGCCGCACCAGCTTCGTGCTGCACACTCGGCATCCGTAGTGTTCGAGATCGTCCTGCACCAACCCATCGACGACATAGTTGGTCAGCGCGACATGCGGCTCATTGGCAACGAACGCGCCGATCATACTTCTGCAGTCGGTGCAGAGCACCTCGGGCTTGGCGAGCGGCCGCGGCTGCATCAGTTTGCGAGTAGAGAGTCGGCCGCGCCGCGCCTTCGTTGCAGCCCATACGTGCGCAAACATTTCGCCATCGACTGACATAGCATCCACTCCTAAAGAGTCGTCCATCCAGAAAGGTCATTAAAGCGGCAACGGTGAATCTCGCCTGGCGGCTATTCGTCCCCGCATGTCACGCAGGGACGCATGCCGTGCGGACACAACGCATGGTGTATTTCGGCCGCGGCATCCTCAAATGCGGTAATCGCCCGAGCCATCGCTCCTCGCTCAAGCATGTGCGCAACTTCCCTGGTCACCGCTTGCTCGAAAACGTGGCGGACGGTATCGGACGAATTCATCGCCACGGCATCACGCAGGACGACACACGCGCGAGTCTTGGCGTTGGCCGCAAACTCCTTCCGATCATCGGGCTGGTGCGGCATCGCTACTTGACTCCTGTCCTGCTAGGGCAGACGCTCTTTCAGCCTTTGGAGGTTGTGCCTCGGCCTCAACCACGTCTGTGCGGAATCGCACATCAGGCGGAGAAATACGTTGCATTGAAGGTAACATGCGTGTATGCATGGGTTGCAGGTTCATCAAGTAAGTGAAAATGCCGGTCGGTCGTTGCCGCTTTCGCGGTATTCCTCAGGTCTTCGTCTCTCTCCCTTGAAGTTCCGGCACTCGGGCAGAAGCCCGCCATTCGTATTTCAAAGGACAGCAGACATGGGTACAGGCACAGTGAAGTGGTTCAACGACAGCAAAGGGTTCGGCTTTATCACCCCCGACTCCGGTGGCAAGGATCTTTTCGCGCATTTCTCAGCGATTCAAGGTGAAGGCCACAAGAGCCTGCGAGACAACCAGAAGGTTTCGTTCGAGGTAACGACGGGCCCGAAGGGGGATCAGGCGTCGAACATCAGGGCGCTCGACTGATCGGAATCAAGCCGTGAAAAGCCCGCGCGAGCGGGCTTTTTCTTTTGTGTGATTCGAACGGGGGGGTTCGCTTGGGACCACTTCTACCGGAGTGGGTGTGGCAGCGTACAGACGCGACTGGATCCAGTGCGTATGTTTCAAGGCAGAAGGACAGGGCATCGACCCTGACGCCGAGCGGCCTTCGGTAGACCTTCCGGTTTCGTGATTAAACACAAGGAAAAAACATGTCCAAACTATTGATAGCACTTTTTGTCAGCGCAGGGCTGGGTGTTGCCGGCTGTGCGACGCAACGGGAAGCGCCGATGGCCGCCGCGAAACCGGCGGCGCCGATTACGAAGGGCGCTTACGACACGATCGTCAAGAATGCCGACATGCAGTACAAGACGGAAAAGGATGCCTGCGCATCGCGAAGCGGTAATGCCAAGGACATTTGCCTGGCAGAAGCCAATGGCAAGGAAAAGGTCGCCAAGGCCGATGCGGAAGCCGCGTACAAGAACACACCGAAGACGCGAGAGGATGCGCGCGTCACCCGTGCTGAAGCGACCTACGACGTTGCCAAGGAGAAATGTGACGAGCTTTCGGGCAATCCCAAGGACGTCTGCGTGAAGGAAGCAAACGCCGCGCTGGTCAAGGCCAAGGCGGATGCCAAGGTCGACCGTGTCGCGGCCGAAACGCGCCACGACGCGGAAGCGAAGCAGGCTGACGCCCGCAACGAAGCGACCAAGAACAAGCGCGACGCGGAATACAAAGTCGCGATCGAGAAATGCGACGCACTCGCGGGCACAGCCAAGGATTCATGCGTCAGCGGCGCCAAGACGCAATACGGCAAGTCGTAAGATCGATGCAAGCGCCCCCCTGCTCTCTCTTGGGCAGCGCGGGGGATCGGACAAAGCGGCCGGGGTTTTTCACCGGCCGTTTCTCGTCAGTCGCGAGGCACCAGGCCGCGCACCCGCCGCGAGGCGACGAACTCGCCCCGGACGAACTTGTCGTGGTTGCTCTCGATCGCGCGAGGTTCGTACAGATAATTGACCATCAGGCCGAGTGACTCCTTGAGGCCTTTCTTGGACGTATCAGCCAGCCAGTTGATCCGCTCCAGGCTGGCGCCGTTGTTGAGGTGGAATCTTGCCACCGGATCCGGTGCCGGCTCGCCGGCATCGGCGCGACGCAGCAAGTACGCGGCGCATAACTGCATCAACGGTTCCTTCAGTGGCGCCAGGCGCTCGACGCAGTCCGGCTCGCCGGCTATCTTGGCGACATTGGCACCGAGTCTCGCGCTGACAGCCTTCAATGCCGGCGCTGCCGCCTCGAATTGCTCGGCGTCGCCTTTCTTGAGCAGCGCGCCGAGCCACGCGGCGAAACCGGGAACCGGCGAGAGCGTGCAAAACACCTTGAGGCGCGGAAACTCCCGTGACAGCACCCCGACCACATTCTTGATCAGGAAGTTGCCGAGCGACACGCCGCGGAGGCCCGGCTGGCAGTTGCTTATCGAGTAGAAAACCGCGGTCGTCGCCTTGCTCGTGTCGATCGAGGAGGATTGCGCATCGAGTACCGGCAGCACCGCGTCGGCCATGCGGTCCAGCAGCGCCACCTCGACAAATATAAGCGGCTCGTCGGGCAGCGCCGGGTGGAAGAATGCGAAACATCGCCGGTCGGCCTCGAGCCGCCGGCGCAGATCACTCCACCCGCGGATTTCGTGCACCGCTTCGTGAGCGATGATCTGCTCGAGCAGGTAGGCAGGCGTGTGCCAATCGACGCGAGTGATCTGCAGGAAGCCGGGATTGAACCACGAAGAAAGCAGGTGACGGAAATCCCAGTCCACGGCTTCGAGCTCGCGCTGCTCGTCGATCAATTGCAGCAGGCGCTCGCGCATGCGCAGGATCGTGGCGGTGCCTCCCGGGGCTCGGTTCAGCCGCCGCAGCAGCTCCTGGCGCGGCGGCTCGGCGGCGACGCTGAGCTGCGCGAGGTTGACAGCTGACGGCTCCGCAGCGTACGCCTTCGCCGCGGCCAGCACCCGCGCCGGATCGGGCGAGAACTCGGCAAGCAGCGTCGCGAAGAATCGCGCCTGATCCTTCTTGTCCAGACTCCGGTAGAGGTCCAGCGTGATCGTGGCGAGCGACACGCCGGCCGCCTCGCCGCGCTCGGACAGCAACTTCCTGCAGCTGACGACCAGACGCCGGACCTTGAGCCCGCCGCGCGCGATTACCGCGGCACGTTTCTGAACGGATTCGAACATGCGTGTCCGATCGGGAAAGAAAACGGACTGAGCCCTGCAAAGTATAAGGCCGCAATCGCAATCGAAAACTTGCGCCAGCGAGTCCGCTTTCGCAAGCTGGAAATGAGCTCCGAAAACGCTCATCGACTAGGGTCCATTTTACGCACGTAATAACCTCCCCGCTATTGCGGAGGATCAAGCACGGCATTCGTCTGACGGGCATGCCTTCGTTCGGATCTTCGCTGAGCGACGAGCAGATCTGGACGCTTGCGCTCTTCCTCAAACAAATGGACAAGCTCCCGTCGGGCGTGCAGCAGGCTTGGCAACAAGTCCAGAATTGGCCACCGCCCGCCGTGAACCCCACGGCCCAGAAGTAGTCTCTATCCAACGGGTATGGCCGGCGGTGCCCGGCAATACACAACGTACGCGGCACGGGCTACAATCATTGTGATGGTTATCGGATGTCGATAGTGCTCACACCGATTCTCCGGACGGTTTTGCCCGCGCTTGTCGCAGGCACTGTGGGGCTGCAATTTGCACACGCGGATATCTACACGTGGGCCGACGCATCCGGATCCGTCAACGTCAGCAATCTCGCGCCGCCGCAGGGTGCGCGCGTGATCAGCGTCACGCACACCAGCGCGGCAGACGCGGCGCGAGAGAATGCCGCCCGGGACGCGGCGCGCCGGGCCGAGACGCTGGCGCTCGAGGAGCGCGTGCGGCAGCTCGAGGCGGACGCCGAGGCCCGCCGCCAGGCACCGCCGCAGGTGGTCTATCGGGATATTCCGGCGCCGCCCGTGAAATACAGAGTCGATCCGGCGCCGCCACAAGTGCAATACACCATCTTTTCGTCTCCGCCGGCGTATACGCAGGGGTGCGATCCCGGATGGATGGACTGCGGGCTCGGGTGGTTTCCGAGTTTCTATGCGACCGGCGTCGTCTTCGTGCGCGCACCGAGCTTTCGGCGGTTCCCGTCCGTCCCGGTTGGACACCACGTTGTCGGACGACCACCGATGCGCTCGTCCGGGCGCTTCAGCCGAGGCTAAGCCGGTCGGCGAATCTTGACCGAGCGCGTCGAGTCGCGCGCCGACTTCTTCTCGCTATTTGTTCATCAGGAGCGCCGGCAGCCAGAGCGTCAGCGGCGGCCAGACCGTGATGGCTAGCAGCACGATCAGCAGCGGCACGAGCCAGGGCAGGATGGCGCGCGAGATCTGCTCGTATGTGACCTCCGCGATGCGCGCCATGACGAAAAGCACGACCCCGATCGGCGGATGGATCGTGCCGAGGATCAGGTTGAAGATCATGATCAGCCCGAACTGAACGGGATCGATGCCGAAGCTGATCGCGGCCGGCACCAGGATCGGGATCAGGATCAGCATCGCCGCGAGCGCTTCCATGAAGCAGCCGACCGCGAGCAGGATCACGTTCGACACCAGAAGGAACACGACGGGCTGGTGAATCGCCGCGACGATCGCCGGAGCCAATGTCTGCGGAATGCGCGAGATCGACATGCACCAGCCGAGCGCCCCTGCGACCATGACGAGCACCGCTACAATGCCTGTGGTCTCGGCGGTGTTGAGCAGAATCGCCGGCAAGTCCTTCACCGACAGCGTGCGATAGACGACGAAGCCGAGGAAGAGCGCCCACAGGCAGGCGACCGCCGCCGCTTCGGTCGGCGTCACCAATCCGCTGAACATGCCGCCGAGCAGGATCACCGGCGTCAGCAGCGCCCAGATGCTTTCCTTCAGTGCGAGCCACACGTCGCACAGGCCGCCGAACGAATGGCGCGGCAAGCCCTGCCGCGGCGCTATGATTGCCACCAGGGTCATCAGCGACAGGCCCATCAGCACGCCGGGGATGACGCCGGCCAGGAACAGCCGTCCGATCGACGCGTCGGCGCTGACGCCGTAGATGACCATCGGCAGGCTGGGCGGGATGATCGGACCGATGGTCGCCGCGGCCGAGCTGATGGCCGCCGCGGTTTCGGGACGATAGCCGGCCTTTTTCATCGCGCGCACTTCGACGGCGCCGGTTCCCGCCGCGTCGGCGACGGCCGATCCCACCATCCCCGCGAAGATCATGCTCGAAAGAATGCTGGCGTGCGCGTACCCGCCGCGAAGCGAACCGACCAGCGACGTCGCGAAACGCACGATGCGGTCGGTCAGCTTGGCCGCGCCGAGCAGGTTGCCCATCAGGATGAACAGCGGCGCGGCGACCAGCGGAAACGAGTTCATCGCCTGCGCCATCTTCTGCGGCACGATCGATGGCGAGAGGCCGCTGAAGACGACGAAGGCCAGCCCTGCCAGTCCCATCGAGGCGAACAGCGGCATGCCCATCAATATGGCCATCAGCCAGACGACGACGATCTCGATCATCAGGTGGATCATTCGAGGGCAGCCTCCTCGATCGCCGCGGGCGGAGACGGTGGCGGCGGCCGCAGCGCCTGGATCAGCTCGCTCGCGCCCTGCAGCGCGGTGATCGCGCCGCCCAGCACCATCGGCGCGTACATCCACGCCATCGAGATCGGCAGCGACGTCGCGTCGAGGTCGTGGTTCTTGCCGATCAGTCCGACGCTATAGACGGTGACGAGTACGCCGAACAAGGTCATCGCGAACTGGATAACGATCTCGGTCGCCTGATGCGCCCGCGCGGGGAGCCGGTCCTGGAAGAAGCGGATCCGCACGTGAATGCGCTTTCGGGTCGCGACGATCCAACCGAAAACCGCCAGCCACACCATCAGGAAGCGGGACAGCTCGTCGGTCCAGATCAGCGGCTCACCGAACGAGCGCGTCAGCGCACCGAGCGAGACGACGGCGAGCAGCGCCACCACGAGCGCGCAGCAGATGAACGCGGAAGTCCGGTCGAAAGCGCCGGCGACGACGCGACGCATCGGTAGTGGATTGCGCGGCGGCGACAAGCGGTCAGCTCCGCGCGGAGGAGCGATCGGACGCGGTCTAAAGGCGCTCAGGTCAAGTCGAGGCGATGCGCTCCCACAGTCCCTTGCCCCATTTCGACTCGAACTTGGCGGGAACGCTCGCCAGCACAGGCTTGCGGAAGCTCTCGACGTCGGGCTGGATCACCGTCATGCCGGCGGCCTTGAACGTGTCGGCGAGCTTGCCTTCCTGCGACAGAATCTCGTTGTCCTGCGTCTGGCCGTGCGTCTCGACCGCGGACTTGAGCGACTGCCGCTCCTTGGCGCTGAGCCCCTGCCACGCAGCTTCGTTCACGACGATCAGACGGGGCGTGATGATGTGTCCGGTCAGCACCAGGTATTTCTGCACCTCGAAAAACTTGCCACTCTGGATCGTCGGCAGCGGATTCTCCTGGCCGTCGACCGCGCCCTGGCTCAACGCGAGGTAGAGCTCGCCGAAGTTGAGCGGCGTCGGTCGCGCACCCCAGGCCTCCGCCATCGCCCGGAAGGTATCGACCTCGGGGATGCGGAGCTTGAACCCCTTCATGTCGTCGACGGTGTGGATCGCCTTCGATCCGGACGTGACGTGCCGCTTGCCGTAGTAGGTCGAGCCGATGGCCCGCATCGACCGCTTGGCGACGAGCATCGTGTTCATCTCGTCGAACACCGGCGAAGCCAGGACGCGGCGAACGTGTTGCGGATCGCGCCAGATGTACGGCGCCTCTAGGATCGAGAATTGCGGTACGAACTGGCCAAACTGCGCCGCGCCTTCGTCGACGATCTGGATCGCGCCGGTCGACGCCGCTTCGATCACGTCGCGCGACGAGCCGAGTTGTCCGGCGGGAAAGGTCTGGATCTCGACCGCGCCGCCGGTTTCTTCGCGCACCTGCTTGGCGACGCGTTCCATCATCGCGACGGTCGGGTGGTTGGTGGCCAGCACCGTTGCCCAGCGCAATGTCGTCGCTGCGCCCGCGCGCCGCGGTAGCGCACCCACCGCCATGCCCGCGAGCCCGGCACCGATCCACCTGCGCCGCGTCCAACGCATCGAATTGCCCATCGCGCCGCCTCCTTTGGTATCGATCAGGCTGCTTTCGAACGATACCAGAAGCGGCCCCGGCCCGGATGGGCCGAGTGTGGACCTTATGCGCGATCGTGCCTTGGCGGCATCTTATTTGGTCCTGGGCTGGGCCTTCCACAGCCCCAGCGCCGCGCCTGTCGGGTCGACGATGATCGACAGCCAGCCCATGCCCATGACCTCGGTCACGTCTTTCATCACCGTGCCGCCGAGCGACTTGGCCTTTTTGGTTGCGGCCTCGATGTCGTCGACCAGCACGTAGGCGAGCCAGAACGACTGCCCGTTCGGCATCGGATTTTTCATCATGCCGCCGCCGGTGCCGTCGCCGACGCTGATCATCGTGTAGCTACCGCCCGCGGCGGCGTTCGGGACGTCTTCCAGCTTCCAGTCAAACAGCTTGCTGTAAAAGCCCTTCGCCTTGGCGACATCGTTGGTTTCGAGCTCGACATGTACGAACGGATTGGCCATTGTTTTTCTCCGGATAATTGATCAACAGTCAGTGCGAAGCGTGTGACACAAAACGGCCGAGCCGATCGAGGCAGCCGATCCAGCCTTCCTGATGCTTGTCGCGCGCCTGCGTGTCGGCGAACCGTTGGTGGGCGAGCACCAGCTCGGTTCCGTCTCCCGAAGGTTTGAACTCGAGCGTGACCAGAGATTCCTGCTCGGGCGTACTTTCCCACGCCCACGTGTAGACCAGCTTCTGGTTGGGAACGACCTCGCGATACACGCCGCCGACGCGATGCGTTTCGCCGTCAGGCGCATGCATGACGATGCGATAACGGCCGCCGACGCGAACGTCCATCGTGACTTCGGATTCGCCGAAAGCGTCGCTCGGCCCCATCCACTGCTTCATTTGCTCGGCGTCCGTCCACGCCGCCCAGACGGCGGCGACGGGGGCTTGATAGAGCCTTCGGATGTGGAGACTGGTCTTGTCTTCGGTTGCGGTTTCCATGCTCGATTCTCCTTTTGCTCCAGAAACGCGCCCAACCGGTCCAGCCGCGTGTTCCAGAATTCCTCGTTGCGCTCGAGCCATTCGAGCGCGCCTTTCATCGCACCGGGCTTCAGCTGGCACGTCACCACCCGGCCGACCTTTTTCCGTTCGATGAGCCCCGCATGTTCCAAAATCGCCAGATGCTTGATGACTCCCGGTAGCGACATACCGATCGGCGCGGCCAGCTCGCCGACCGAGCGCTCGCCGTGCCGCAGCCTGACCAGGACCGCGCGCCGCGTCGGGTCTGCGAGGGCGCCGAAGACGGCGTCGAGCCGGCGAAGCGAATAGTGAACCATAAGGTTAAGTGTGCGCGGAAATCGGGAGACTGTCAAGCGGTGGCCAACATATCAGCGTTCTTTACGCCCGCCGTAGGTCAATCCGGCGATCAGGTGGCGCTGCATGACGAAAAACACCAACACCGGCGGAATCGCGGCAAGTATCGATCCCGCCGACACGAGCTCCCACGACGTCTGCCACATGCCGCGCAGCGACTGCAGTCCGGCGGTCAGGGGGCGGATATTGTCCGACTGCACCAGCACCAGCGACCAGAAATAGTCGTTCCAAACGAACGTGAAAATCAGCACGGAGACGCCCGCGATCGCCGGACGCACCAGCGGCAACACGATGTACCAGAAAACAGCGATCTCGCCGGCGCCCTCGACGCGCGCGGCGTCCAGCACCGCGTCCGGGATCTCCCGGATGAAATTGCGCATGAAAAGCGTGCAGAAGCCGGTCTGGAATGCCGTGTGAAACAGGATCAGCGCCCAGCGCGAATCGTAGAGTCCGATCCAAATCACGAGATCCCGGACCGGGATCATCAGCGCCTGGAACGGCACCAGATTGCCGGCGACGAAAATCATCAGCAGTAGCCGGTTGCCCTTGAATTCGTGCTTGGCCAGCGCGAAGCCGGCCATCGACGCCAGCGCGACCGTTCCGACCACCGCCGGAATCGTGACCAGGAAGCTGTTGAGGATGAATTGCGGCATCCGCGATCCGGCCAGTACCGCGGCGTAGTTGTCGAAAAGGCGGATCTGCGTCGGCCATCCCCAGAAGTTTCCTCGCACCAGGTCCTCGTGCGAGCGCACCGACGTCAGCACGACTGCGAGCAGCGGCAGCATCCAAACGAACAGACTCGCGAGCACCGCCAGGCGGTAGCTCGCGCGCGCGGCCGGCGCCCGCCTTTCGATTGGTGCGGGAAACATGGATCGGGGCGGTCGCTCGGACGATCCGCTAAACGCGTTCCCGATGGAACAACCGCCACAGCAGCATCAGGATAATGCAGCTCATCAAGGCGAGGAGCACCGTGGCGATGGCAGCGCCATACCCGTAGCGCAGACCGAGAAAGGTCTGCTCATACATGTAGTAAGCGAGAACCGTCGAGCTGTTGAAAGGACCGCCAAGGGTCATGATCATCACGTAGTCGAAGCTTCGCAGCGCGGCCACCGCGCACACCATTGCGACGATGAAATGGACCGGCCGAAGCTCGGGCACCACGACGTGACGAAACAGCGACCATCCGCGCGCCCCGTCCACCCGCGCGGCGCCGATCAGCTCGGCCGGGAGCGTCGCCAGCCCGGTCAGGTACAGGATCATGCAGTACGCGGTCTGCGGCCAGAGGCCGGCGACGATCATCGTGTAAACCGACCAGCGCTCGCTGTCGAGCAGCGCGACGGGCGGCAGCCCGAGCGCGGCAAGCAGCTCGTTGAGCAGTCCGAAGCGCGCGTTGAAGAACCAGCTGAACACGAGACCGACCACCACCTGGCTGATGACGAAGGGCATGAAGAAGAGCGATCGTACCAGCCGCATTCCCGGCAGATGCTGGTGGAGAAACACCGCCAGCACCAGTCCCATGACGGGTGCGGCCAGATAGCACGCCAGCCAGCGCAGGTTGTTCGCCAGCGCCGTGTGAAAAACGGGATCGACGAACAGTTCGCGATAGTTGTCGAAGCCGATCCATCGGGGAATGTCGACGCCGTTCCAGTCGTAGAACGACAAGCCGATGCTGCGCACGATCGGATAGACGACGAAAAGCGCGAACAGCCCACATGCCGGCGCGAGCAGAATCACCGTCGAAAAGCCCGCGTGGCGCATTCCCGAGGCGCCGGCGTCCACGGGCGGGGAAGCGCGCGGCGAGCCCTTGGCTGACGACATGCAGGTTATTTCGCGGCAGCCGGCACCGGCAGCGCGCCGTAGATACGAGCCCGGGCACGCTCAATGGTGACGAGGGTCGCCTCGAGCCGCTCCGGGTAGAGCATGAACTCCTGAAAACCCTTCATCGCGATATTGGCGAGATCCTCGCTGGTATCACGGTCGAAATACTGGGCGAGGCCGTCGGCGCGCGCTAGCAGATCACGGCCGCGGACAATGAAACGGTCGTCGGCGACTGCGGCGCGCAAATTGACCGGAATTTGCAGCGTCGCCTTGTTGATCGCTTCCTGCACGTCCGCCCGCATGACGAACGCCAGAAACCGCCTCGCATCTTCTTTGTTGCGCGCCCCCGCGGGAATATGAATCGTGTTTACTGGCGCATCCTCGAAGCGTCCGAAGTCGCGCCGGATCGACGGAAACGCGACAAAATCCATGCGATCGCGCACGTCCGCGGGGAAATTCGCGACAATGAAATTGCCGATCAACATCATCGCGGCCTTGCCGGAATACAGCAGCGCCTGGCTCTCCTGCCAGCTCGACGAAGCGTGATTCCTGCTGAAGCAGTTCTTTTCCAGCAACTCGCGCCAGCGCTCGAAGATATCGCGCACGCGGGTATCGGTGTACGCGATCGCGCCTCGCATCAAATCCATGTGGAACGCGAGCCCGTTCAGCCGGAGGTCGAGATAATCGAACCACCCTGCGGCGGGCCACAGGTCGCGCGTCCCGACCGCGAAAGGCTCGATTCCCTTCGCCTTGAGCTTGTCGCACGCCGAAACAAGACTCCGCCAGTCGCCCGGAGGTTCTGCGACGCCGGCGGCGGCAAGGAGATCGCGACGAAAATAAAGCCCGACCTGGTAATACGTATAGGGAACCCCATACTGCTTTTCTCCGACGCTGACGAGATCGAGCGCGGAGCGATGGATCGACGCCTTGAGGTCCGGCGTGTAGAGGTCGCTGATGTCCTCCAGCAGGCCCGGGGTCACGAACTGGCGCATTCGGTATCCGGCGAACCAGTACACGACGTCCGGGGGCGCGCCGGTAAGCCAATTGCGGATCGACTTCTTGTAGCTCTCGGAATCGTAGATGTTGAATTGCACCTGAATGTCCGGATATTCGCGCTGGAAGCGCGCGACCGTTGCCTCCCACGCGGCGCGAGGCGCCGGGTCCGCGGTGTTGGCATTGACGACCAGCGTGCGGGCGCCTGCCGGCGAAATAACAGCCAGCAGCGCCAGGACTACAGCTAGACTGGAGCGCAATTTCATGTACGATTAATAGTATCCGAATCCAACAATAAATCTTAATCACGATGGCGGATACCATGGACAGGCCGATCGGCCCCTCGGAGCCCGCCGGCTCCGGGATGCCCGGGCCGTTCATCGTTTACCTGCCGGACGACGCCTTCGGACAGGACGCATTGACGCTGGCAGAGCAGTCGGCCGGCATCGGCGTGTGGAGCATCGACCTTACGACGGGCCTGGTGCGCGCGACGGCGCAGTTTTTCCGCACGATGGGGCTCGAGCCGGCCAGCGAGCGCATTCCGATGGACGCGATACGTGCGCTGCGTCATCCCGACGATCGCGACCGCGTCATCGATGGTTTTCGCCAGGCGTTGAGCGGAGGCACCGATTCCTACGAGGTCGAATACCGGATCATTCGCCCCGACGGCCAGGTGCGATGGATTTTCGGGCGCGGCCGCATCGTCCGCGATCATGACGGACGGCCCGTCCGCTACAGCGGCGTCGATCTCGACATCACCGACCGCAAAACCGCGGAAGCGGCGCTTGCCACGGCGAAACTAGAGCTCGAGCAGATGAATCGTATGCTCGAGGAGCGTGTGCGCGAGCGCACGGCCGAGCTCGAGGCCGAGGTCAAGTTGCGCGCGGAAGCTGAAATCCGTCTGCATCAGGCGCAAAAGATGGAAGCGGTAGGACAGCTTACCGGCGGTATCGCGCACGACTTCAACAATATCCTGCAAGTCATCATGGGCAACCTGGAGATTGCGAGGCTTTCATTGCAACGTCTGGGGGTCCGCGATGGCGCCGGCGTCCAGCCGATGTTCAAGGCGATCGAGACTGCGCAACGGGCCTCGCGCAGCGCGGGACAGCTCGTGCAGCGGCTGCTCGCGTTCAGCCGCCTTCAGACGCTCGAGCCGACGTCGCTCGACGTGAACGCGCTGATCTCGGACATGGCGGACATGATCGCGCGCACGCTGGGCGAGACGATCGAAGTCGAAACGGTGCTGTCGGACCAGGTGTGGACGACCTTCGCCGACAGGAACCAGCTGGAGAGCGCGCTGCTGAATCTCGTGGTCAACGCCCGCGACGCAATGCCCGAGGGCGGCCGTCTGATGATAGAAACCGCGAACGTGGAAATCGACGATACGATTGGAGAAGATCTCACGCCGGGTCAATACGTGGTGATCAGCGTCACCGATACCGGCTGCGGCATTGCAAAGGATCTGCTCAACAAGGTGTTCGAGCCCTTTTTCACGACCAAGGATGTCGGCATGGGGTCCGGCCTCGGGCTGTCGATGGTATACGGATTCGTCAAGCAGTCGCGCGGACACGTGCGCCTCTGTAGCGAAGTCGGCTCGGGCAGCGCGGTAAAGGTCTACCTTCCTCGCTCGCTGGTCGGTCAAACGATCGAAGCGAGCAAGCCGTTGGACGGCGCGTCCGCATCCGGCGGCGCGATCGCGAAGGCGAGGCCGGGCGAAACGCTGCTTGTGGTGGAGGATAACGACGACGTTCGCCGATTGGGCGTGGCGGCATTGCAAAGCCTCGGCTACCGCGTGCTGGAAGCCGGCGACGGACCGTCGGCATTGCGTCTGCTCGACGGAGCCGACTCCCCGCGCATCGATCTCTTGTTCACCGACGTCGTTCTTCCCGGCGGTATGAGCGGCCGGTCGCTCGCCGATGAAATGGTGAAGCGCCTGCCGGGCCTGCCGGTACTGTTCACCAGCGGCTATACGCGCAACGCCATTTCGCGACAGGGCCGGCTGGTGCCGGATGTCCGGATCCTGGCCAAGCCCTATGCGCTGGAGAGTCTGGCGACCCATGTGCGCCAGGCAATCGATGCCGCCGGCGCGAGCGACTGATCCGCCGCGCACCGCATTCGCGGCGGAGAGGACGCGGTTCGACTCAGTCGCCGAAACTCAATAGATGCATCCGACTTTGAACATCGCGTAGCCGACTTCCCGGCCCAGCGCTGCTCGTCCGCACCCGATCGCGATGGCGTCGGTATCGCGGATCTGAACTGCCGGCGGGCGGTCAAAAATTTACACCCGCCGCTAGCCTAGCCCGGTTCGCCAGCCTTCTCCGGAAGAGTTGCCCCTGTTTTCACAGGATATTTTGTTTCTGGCACGCGATATGCGCCAGCAGGCCCATGATGCGCAAGAACCCATCTTCAGACCACGGCGCGATTGCCGAGCCCGCGCCGCTGTACGCGAGCGACGCCGAGATCGAGCAACAGCTGCGGCATCAGCTCGAGCAGCGCTACCTCGGCGGCCCTTCCGAGGCGCCGTCGCCTTTGCGCGACCGCAAGGGAGACAACCACTGATTCGTCCGGCGCGGCGCACGCTCACCGCGTACAACCCGGTCTGCGAAGCGCCTGTTCAAACGCTCATTTCAAGCAGCGCATAACTCAACGACTTGCCGTGCGCATCGAGCGCGAGCGAAGTCGTGACGCCGCCGTTCAGCGCCCGGGCGCACACGAACTGCAGCGCCGACAAGCCCGGCAGCTCGTAGCGGCGAACCTCGCCCAGCACGATGCCTTGCAGATGTTTCCTGACGGCGTCGACCGTCACGCGCTCGGCCAGCATCGGGTAATCCTCCGCCCGGTACGCGATCAGCGACAGTATCGAGGTGTCGCCCTTGTCGCCGGCGCGACAGTGCGCGAGCTCATGCAGCTTGGGCATCGCGCGACCACTCTCTCAATGTCACTTTGGTCGATACCCGCTCGCGCTCGATCAAGGTCGAGACGATGCCGATCTGCTCGTGCACGTATTTGCGCGTGCCGCCCCCGCCGGCGGGACCGTTGGTGTACAGCGCTTCGACTTCCTCGCCGACCAGCGATGCGCGCGCCGGCGTCGGCGCGCGCGCGGCAACGCGCAGGCGTATTTCGTATGGCTGCTCGGCGGGATCGAACGACTTCCCATGCAGCGAGGTGCTGCCGATCAGGTCGATGCGCAGGTCGGCGAATTCCTTGCCCAGGCGCTGGCGGATGATGTCGCCGGCCAGCCGGGCGCGACCAAGCGCGTTGGCGCCGCCGTAGCTGATTTCCCCCTCGCCGACGTACCCGGCGAGATAGCCGACGCTGACCTTGAGCTTCGCGGGACGCGCCTTGCCGGTAGCACCGCGGATTTCGACCCGGTCGGGCCCCGCCTCGCGCATCGTCACAGTGGAAAAGTCGGCGACGACATCCGGCGTCACGTAGCCGAACGGATCGGTGACCTCGTAGAGCAACTGCTCTTTCGCCGTGGCGAGGGTGATGCAGCCGCCGCTTCCTTCGACCTTCCCCAGCGTCGCGCCGCCGTCGGCATCGACATCGGCGTAGGGAAAGCCCAGGTGCGCCATGTCGGGCACGTCCTTGCGCCCGGGCTCGGCAAAATACCCGCCGCAGAGCTGTCCCGCGCACTCGAGCAGATGCCCGATCGACGTGCCCCGCGCCAGCCGATCGAAGTCGTCGAGCTGCCAGCCGTACTCATGCGTGATCGGCGCGACGAACAGCGACGGATCGGCGACGCGGCCGGTGATGACGATGTCGGCGCCGGATTGCAGGGCGGGCAACAGCGCC